>CAZSDE010000049.1:0-12998 GCA_964605435.1 uncultured Akkermansia sp. | reverse complement strand
TTGCGGGAATCACACTCCTCTCGAACCGGAGAATAGACCTCTCTCCGACCTTCTCATCGACGCATTCGGTTGGTTCCGAGAGTTGGAAATCAACTTCAGTCGTTGGTGTTGGATCTCGCATCCAGGCTGCCGAGCGTCAAATGTCTCCGAATTTCCCGGGATTCAAGCTATGTCACCTTGGAGCACGCTCGTGCGAGGATCGCCACTACACGCACCGATAGGAGGCGGTTTCTTGGACTCGCAACGGGGCCAGCTTTCGATAAGCGATAGTTCAATTGGGCCGGCCGCACACGAGGCTATTCTGAATATCTTAACAGTCGAAGTGCATTGAATACAACTATCACCGTGCTTCCCTCATGTAGTACTACAGCAGGACCAATATTGAGACCCAAGATCGTCGCAGGCACTAAGAAAACAACCATACCCAGACTTATCCATAGGTTCTGTCGGATGACGCTACGCGTGGCACGACTGAGGCCGATTGCTAACGGAAGATGCTCGAGGTTGTCCGCCATAAGAGCGATGTCAGCTGTTTCGATTGCGACGTCGGATCCCGCCGCACCCATGGCGATACCGACCGAAGCGAAGGCCATGGCTGGAGCGTCGTTTACGCCATCGCCAACCATCGCAACGCCTCCTTCTCTTTCCAGTTGCCGAATAGAATTTACCTTGTCTTCGGGCATGAGATCGCCACGAGCCTCGGTTATGCCAACTTCAGCGGCGACCGCGCTTGCGACTTGCTGATTGTCTCCACTAATCATGATCATGCGACGAATACCCAAGCGAGCGAGCTTTTGCAACGCGAGCCTGGACGATTCGCGCGGCGTATCCATCAGTCCCAGCACGCCAAGATACTGCTCGCCCCGGCGCACAATCATCGTGCTGCGACCTTGCTTCTTCAACTGTTGCACTGAATCGATTACAGAATCATCGCGGACAGATGAACTGTCCGATTCAAACAGTGTTTCCTTGCCAATTTGGACCATTTCGCCTCCAACCATTGCTTGAATACCCTTTCCAGTGATGCTTCTTAGATCCAATGCTGTGGGCAGTCGTGATAAGTAGTCGGAAGAGAGACGCTTAACGCCATCGCGCACCACCGCTTTCGCCAACGGATGATTGCTGAGCTGTTCAACGGCAATAGCCGTACGCAGCAGTTCTTCTTCCGTGATCGGCGGCAACGGCCTAACGTCGGTCAGTTTTGGTTCCCCTTCCGTCAGCGTTCCCGTTTTGTCGAACGCAATAGCGTCGATACTACCGAGCCGCTCAAGTGGACCGCCACCTTTAAATAGCACACCGCTGCGAGCCCCGCGTGCAACTCCACTTAATACGGCGCTAGGCGTGGAAATCGCCAACGCGCAAGGACTGGCCGCAACCAAAACGGCCATGGCGCGATAGAACGAGGCAGCAAACGGCTCATCGATAACTAGGGGAGCGAACAAGAGGAGCACGACTCCTGTCAGCACAGACGGAACGAAGTAGCGTTCGAACTTCTTCGTAAACTGCTGAGTAGGTGAGGCTCGCGTTTCCGCTTCGCTAACAAGCTGCAAGACGCGAGATAGCGTGTTTTCAAATGCGGCTTTCGTTGCCTTCATCGTCAGCGCCCCCGACTGATTTATCGTTCCCGCATAGAGTCGATGCTCTTGAGGCAAGTCTTCTGATTTCACGGCGAAATTTGCATCAACCACCGGACGCTTATCGACAGGGACGCTTTCACCGGTGACTGCTGATTGATCTACAGAGGACTCCCCTTCAATGACGAATCCATCGGTTGGAATGCGTTCGTCCGGGCGAACAATGATCACATCGCCAACTCGCACCTGGTCAATCGTGACAACAACTTCTTTGCCCTCTCGTTGCACGCGGGCAGTCGGCGGTGCGAGCTCAGAGAGCGCTTCGATGGCCCGCTTGGCTCGGCCCATCGCGTAGCCCTCGAGAGCGTGTCCGATACAAAATAGAAACAGCAGAAGAGCGCCTTCGGTCCAAGCACCTAGGATTGCTGCACCCATCGCTGCAACGATCATCAAGAAATCAATCTCAAACTCGCCAGAACGCAGCTTCTCGAACGCCTCTAAGACCGTGAAATAGCCACCGAAGAAGTAAGCGATGACGTAACAAACAACGGGCATCCAACGCGCGCCTGAGGCGAAGGTTTCTATTAGCCAACCGACCAGCAACAGCGCTCCGCAAAAAATCGCTAAGATCAGTTCGGTGCGTTCACCGAAGAAACCACCAACAGCATGCTCGTGCTTCTCGTCGCCGTCAGCATAATTATGGACGTGCACGGGGTCGATACTTGCTTGGTCGCCTATCCAGCCATCGAGAGATTGTTCGATCGTCGACGCGCTGGTCTGCTCGCGATCGAATTCCACTCGAATCGAACCTTCGGGAGAAACAATTCCTTCCAGTACTTCAGCGACTCTTTTGAGTCGAGCTTCAATGGCACTTGCTCGACGCGCATGCATCGCTGGAACATTCTTCAACAAGTGGCCGTATTTCGCCTCCAACGTAGCACCACTCTTGAGTGCAGCATCGCGAACCTCAGCCGTTGAGACGATCGTTGGATCGTAGTGGATGCAGAGCGAGTCTGGCCCCCCGGTCTTTGATACAACCACGTGTACTGACTCAATTCCGCTTTTGGTCTTGAGCAAATCAACAAGTCGCTCCGCGCATTTGTCGGCCGAGCCAATGTCGGCACCAACAAGCAATCGAATCTCGACCTTCAACTTCTCCACGATTCGCCTCCGCCTCAATCTAAGACAACATTAAGATCTCCAGTTATGTACTTCTCCCTGCAACGACCGCACCACTGCGGTCGCGCTAAGAATCAAGCCATGCCTTCGGCCTAGTGGGCGTGGTCGTGACCTTCGTGATCGTGGTGGATCTCACCTCGGTAGGACTTACCATCAATCAGGATGTTGAGTTTTGCCGCTGCATGTCCATGCTCCAATTCCTCGACCAACTTCACATCTTGAAGAGTAAATCGCGACGACTTTCCAGCCGGATCGTCCGAATCGGGAGCCGCAGGCAAATTGAACTGTGCGGGCTTGCCGTCGTGAACGAGATTGATCGTGACCTCAGTCGCCTCGACCGCATTCGCTTTCTTCGCAGAACTATCAAGCATATAGATGGTCACTGACTGTTCATCATGCACTAGCTCCGCATGGTACTTTTCGTTTCCCAATTCAATCAGAATTCCGTGATGCGGCCCTTCAGAAGCGTGTGCATGCGAATCGTGTGAATCAACCGTTGCTGGCGGTGCGGAGTCCATGACAACGGTTGAATCTGAGCTGCTCGATTGTGATGAATCTTGGCTGCATCCGGCTGCGAAGAGAACCAGAACGACCGTGCAGAATGAAAGATATTTCATAGTTGAATTTTCCTTTACTTTTTTGTTTAAATGCCTCGCTAGGCAATCTTGATTAGTGCTTGTGGGCCGCGACTTCGAAGCCGCTTTGTTTGAGCCACGCAATGAGCTGCTCTGCCGCTGCGTGGTCGGCGACGTGAACATCTCGCCACACCGGGCTTCGGTACCGAATGTCGCTATGGTTGCCATGACTATCTGCGACAACTTCAACGCCTAAGCTGGTAAGCGTGTCGACAAACTGCTTCTCTTGCTGGCTGCCGTTGCCGTGAATCGACTTCCACTTGACCAAACGAAACTCAACCGATTCGGGACCTTTGCTGTAAACCGTATCGACATGGCCGTGCGAGACATCAAAGCCGCTTCCCTTGAGCCATCCCAGCCATTGTTCCGCCAAAGCATGAGTCTTGACTTCCATCGACTTCCAGTTGGGGCATCGATAAGACAGGTCGATATGACCCGCATGCTTCCCTTGTTTGGTTTCACAACCTAACTTTTTAACCATATCCAAATGCTGCTGCGCTTTGGTGGCATCTTCAAAGTGCATGGTCTTCCACTCAGGAAGGCAGAATGCCAGTGTCTCACCATCATGAGAATGATCCCCGTGTTCATGCCCTGCATGTGCATCAGCTTGCTGTGCCATTGCCGGTACAGAGAGTAGGCAACCGAAGCTCAGAGCGATGGCTCCGAATACCAAAAACATCCGTTTCATTTCAAACACTCCATTAAGGGAACAGGAAATATTGCGAAGCCCGAACTTCAGGATTCGCCGGGAACGGGGAAAGCTAAGCTGCTCTCGCAACAACCTCATCATTGAGCTCAATCTGCGTATGAGCGGCTTTCACAGCGCGTTCGGCGGAACGAATTCCGAACAGCCAGAACAACGCGGGGTGGACGAAGAAATCAAGCATCGTGGAACTCACGACGCCGCCAAGAATCACGGTTGCCACGGGATAGAGGATCTCCTTACCGGGCTCACCAGCGGCAAGCACGAGCGGGATCAGCGCAATACCGGCGGTGAGCGCGGTCATGAGTACCGGAGCTAGGCGCTCAAGCCCCGCGCGTACAATCATCTCCTTCGTAAAGCTCTCGCCTTCGAATTCGACGAGATGAATGTAATGTTGCAGGAGCAGTACGCCGTTACGCGAGGCAATTCCAGCCAGCGATATGAAGCCGACCATTGATGCAATTGTCACCGTTTGACCAGTTAGCACCAAAGCCGCGACCGAGCCAATGAATGCCATAGGTAGCGCAGCCATAACTTGTAGCGCAAGATTCACGGTGCGAAACAGCGTGTAGAGAACCAAGAAAACACCGACGAGGGAGACAGCGAACAAAATGCCGATCACGCGACTGGCCGATTGTTGGCTTTGGAATTGGCCTTCATAGGTTGGATAGTACCCAGCAGGCAATGTCGCGATGATCGGAGCAATGATCTTTTTGATATCTTGAACAACGTCGACCACACCGCGATCCGCTACGTTGCACTGAATGACCACGCGACGACGAACGTTTTCACGGTTGACTGTATTGGGACCACCCGACTCATAAATCCGAGCCACATTGCCAAGTGGCACCGTGCCGCCTTCTGGCAATTGAATTGGCAATCGCCTCAGAGCGTTAATGTCCTCGCGATAGTTCTCTTGGATGCGAACGGTCAGATCGAAGGTCCGCATACCATCGAGCACTTCAGATGCTACTTTGCCGTTCATCGCCGTTTGCACGTACTGGTTAACGTCGTTGACTTGCAGCCCTAATTGCTTGAGCTGTGCGCGGTCCATCTCAATACGCAACTGAGGAATGATGACTTGAGGTTCAATCATTAAATCGGTTACGCCAGGTACTAGCGACATTTCTGCTTTGATTTGTTCTGCTTTCTGCCTCAGCAGATCAAGATCGTCGCCGTAAATCTTCACACCTACTTGCGCTTTTACCCCGGATAACATGTGCGAAATCAAGTGGGCGATCGGTTGCTCGGTCGCCGTAACAATCCCTGGAATTTGGTCCATCGAACTGCGGATGCTTTGCAGTTGCTGTTCACGGGAACGCGAGGAGTTCGGATCAAGTTCGATCAGGTACTCACTCATGTTGACGCCTTCCGCGTGTTCATCGAGTTCCGCACGACCAGTGCGCCGCACAAATCGTTGGACGTCTGGAATCTCCATCAATGCGGATTCCACGGTTCGATTGATACCGTTCGACGCAGCCAATGAAGTTCCCGGTGGCAAGACAACATTTAGCTGCACCGTGCCTTCGTTAAACGGAGGTAGAAAGTCTCGTTCAAGCCGGGAAAGAAATAGCCCCGCTAACACAACCAGGGCTACTGTGACACTTAAGTTGAACCACGGCAAAGCAAGACTGAATCGAATGACCCATTCGCCGATCCACTTCACACCGCGGAGTACAAAGCCGTCGCGCTCGTGACCTTTGGATTGCATGCTGCCTAGCAGCCAATAGGACAAAACCGGAGTGATGGTTAGCGACACTAGCAGCGATGCCAGAATCGAAACGATATAGGCGATGCCGAGAGGTGTGAAGAGCTTGCCTTCCATGCCGCCGAGCGCGAAGAGCGGCAGGAATACCAAAATCACGATCATGGTACTGAAGACGATCGAACGTCGTACTTCCGAACTGGCTCGATAGACAACTAACAACGGATGCAACGGTTTGGCCGCTACGCGATTCTCTTTCAGTCTCCGGAAGATGTTCTCGACATCGACAATGGCATCATCGACCAGTTCCCCCATAGCGACGGCAATACCGCCGAGGGTCATCGTGTTGATGGAGAGTCCAAACACAGCGAAGATCAATGCGGTCATCACCAGCGATAGCGGAATCGCCGTCAGGGTGATGAAAGTCGTTCGCACGTTCATCAAAAACAGAAACAGTACGATCACAACCAGGATCACTCCATCTCGCAATGCTTCTTCGACGTTCTTGATGGCACGATCGATGAACGACTTCTGAGAGTACGTTGTTTCAATCCGTACGCCTGGGGAGAGCGATTGCTTGAGTTCGTCTAAGGCAGCGACGATGTTGTCTGTTACCGCACGTGTATCTGCCCCCGGCTGTTTATTTACGGTGAGGACAACGGCCGGGCCACCGGAAAAAAGCGAATCGCTCTCGCTCTTTCGCACAAAGGCCGAGCTATCGCCCCGTTTGACTTGCGATCCTTCGTGGATCTCGGCCACTTGGGAAAGCAGTACGGGGCGGCCGTCACGAATCGTGACAGGAATCTCTTGAAGATCATTGACCGTTTGGATGCGCCCCAGACTACGCACTAAGAATTCGCTAGGCCCCTGTTGGTCGAGATAACCTCCGGTCCCGTTCTCATTGCTCTTGCTGACCGCCGACTCGACTTCCTCAAGCGTGACGCCGTAACGTGTCATTGCATCTGGATTGACGCGCACTTGAAACTGTTTCCGCTCGCCTCCCATCGTGAAGACCTGCGATACGCCAGGAATGGTGAGCAAGCGTTGACGCACGATCCAGTCTGCTTCAGTCCGCAACTCCATTGGAGAAACGTCTGGATTGTCGGTCCACATCCCCAGCATCAAGATCTGCCCCATGATGGAAGAGATCGGAGCAAGTTGAGGCTGGATGCCAGGTGGCAAACGATCCTGAACCAGTTGCATTCGTTCGGCCACGATTTGGCGGTCCGTATAGACATCGGTTCCATAGGCAAATTCGACATAGATCACCGAGATGCCAACCCCCGAAGAGCTTCTAACGGCTTCGACGCCATTGGCTCCGTTGATCGTGGTCTCGATCGGAAAGGTAATCAGCGTTTCGACTTCTTCTGGAGCCATGCCCGGAGCTTCGGTCATGATCACGACTCGAGGTCGATTCAAGTCAGGGAAGACATCGATGGGCATTTGCAGAATCTGCCAAGTGCCCATCCCCACTAGCCCAAGAGCGACCGCGATAATGAGCAATCGCTGATGGAGCGCGAATTTGATTAGTGCGTTTAACATTGATCGTGCTCCGTGCTTAGTGGTTATGCCCAGCGTGCGGGTCGGCACCAGCACCAGCTTTGTTCTTGATAGCCATCTGCATTTGGTGAGCGGATCGTAGTGCAATCACATCTCCCGGATAGATCGCGCCATCGTTTTCAATCACGACATAGCGTTGATCTCGATACTTCACATGAACAGCCACACGATCAAAGTGATCACCATTCTGCTGGAAAACGAACCAATCGGCTCCATCCTTCACTGCTGCATCCACGGGAAGAACGATTTGTTGCTCCCAAGCCTCCACCGGGACACGCACCTCCAGACGCTGACCGACGCGATACTTCCAAGTAACGAATCGCTGGCCATCTGGCGTCTTCTGATCGCGTAGCTTAGTGTTCGGAAGATTGACAAAGAACGAGAGAGTTCGGGATTGTGGATCAACAGCGTTTGCTACGAAAGCTAAGGTCAAGTTGGTAACGGTTTCCTGGCCAGCCGCACCGGGAATGATGGCTTCGATAGGCCAACCTTTTGCAGCAACTTCTGCGATAGCCGGTGCATCTTGTTCGAATGCTCTTCCTTCGATGTACAGCGAAGAGTAATCGGATAGCGTGCACAGCCTCTCACCGGCTTGGACTCCTTGACCTTTCGACGCACTCAGACGCTCTACAATCAAAGGCACGGGTTCATGCGGAACTGCGGGTTGATTGGGCTGCTGATAGGATGCCGACATAAATCGACGATCACTCAGTCGCAGGTTGTTCTCTTCATGAGAGTGGTTGTCGATTTCGGGAGCAACAATGGTGAGGTCTCTCAAGAGTCTTTGTTCGCGAACGATCGTGCCGATCTGCTCTTCACTTAATCCATGTAGCTTAAGAGCGGCACGCTGCGCGCCGATCAAGCTTTGTAGTTTTTGAAGTGCGTACTGTCGCTCCAGCAATAGCTTGCTAGCGACTGCGCCAGAGCGAGTCACCTCCTCGAGGCGAGCAATCTCCCGCTCTTCAACATCTACATCAGCCAGGTTCTTCAATAACTGTGTTTGAGTGTCGACGAGGTCTTCGTAGGTCAGTCGCACTTCAAATAGCATGTCGCCCGGTACCACGGCTTCACCACTGGCAGCATGCACGTGTTGAACGATTCCGATCATCGGTGACGAAACCTGAATGTCGGTTCGTCCAGGCTTGACTACTACAATCGCTGGAATGGTGACAGTTCGGTAGAAGTTAGACAGTTGGATCGGGCGCAAGTAGTCGGCCGATAGGCCGAGATTTTTGAGGGACTGCGGTGTCAACTCCAATGAAGTGCTCTCTGAATGTCCCGCGTGGTCATGCCCATCTTCTTCGTGAGCATGGTCATATTCCTCCACACCTTGTGGATTGGCTCCACTGTGCCCACGCGTCGATTCCTTGCGCGCAGCAACCGTCCCATCGATCCAGTCGTTCAATCTCGGCCACCATTTCGGATACGTGAAGACGGCTATGGAGATAAGCAGCAAACCCAAGATCCATCTTGTCCATGGATCGCGAACGATCGCTTGTATTGAAAGCTTTTTCATAGGTAACTCAAAGATTGATACTCGTTTGCATTGATGAATGCACGCAACATCTCAAGCGATCTCGCTCGAGCAACACGTGCTCCGATAGCAGCAGAGGTTATGAGTATGCGATCCAACAACGCAGACGTTAAGCCAGTAGCGGTAACGACGTTGCATTCGCTGGGGAGCGACTCAAAACGACCGTGAGGACAATAGAGACATCCGAAAAGCGCTCAAAGAACGCTGGATGCGCAAGAGTCCAATCAGATAGTCCAAACCTGGAGAACAGCGCGACTATACGGAGCTCTTGTCGGCCCCTTCAGCCAATCATCGACAAAGTCAGAATTTCGGGCGGATAAGAGCCAGAAGTCGACAGAACCATCGATCCAAATGGCATCCGCCACAAATTGCAAGTCGGACATGCTGGTCGGACTGCTGATCACACCAAATACACATGTTGCGTCATCACAATGCTTGGAATGATCGTGACTTCCGACCGGGTAGGAGTCGCAATTTACGACAAATCTGAATTCTGGCTCACTCGTCGGATTGTCGTGCGCATGATCCTCTTCGTCATCATGCGCATCACGCTCGTGATGATCCCAGATGTGACCGCTTAAGACGGCTGATTGTTCTCGCATACAGCTGCCATGTGACAAGCAGCAACCAAGCACCGCATGAGCGATGAAGGCGATGAGAGTCAGCATTCGTATAACCAAAAACATGCAGGTCCAGCTTTTACAGATCAACGTATTACAATTCATTATTCGCGTGCCCGCATTCTACTGAAATCATCGAGTGGCAGCTAGTTCACTCTGTTCGAGTTGTGCGAAATCAGCCAAACTTATTCCTGGCCAAGCGTTAAGTCACGAAGCGAATCGTTACCACTGTTGTTAATGACAGCATTCAGTGCTCCCGTTAGGAGGTATCCGTCGATTTGCGCTTGTGCCGTAGCCAACTGGGCTTTGGCGGCGATGTACGCCAAATTGGTATCGAAATAGGTTCGACGCGTAACCAGCAGTTGGATGAAGTCTTGTTCACCTGCTCGATAAGATGTTTCTGCAAGATCCAGAGTCTCCTGAGCTGCAGGTAGCAGCTCATTTAAATACATGTTGACCGCTTCGGCTGCCCTTGCATATTCGCCGGAGGCCACTGCGAGTCGGGCACGAATGGCGTTGTCGATTCGTTGAGCTTCTTGAATTGCTCTACAGTGTTCTGCGCGAGCAGCAGCGATATTCCCTTGGTTCTTGTTGAAGACTGGAATGGGTGCACCAACCTGAACATTCATCATGCCAGAGTTAGTACCGTTGTCGACGCCCGCTCCAAACTGAACTCCTAAGTTGGGAAGGGGCTGAGATTCTTGTCGACGAATGGCGGCGCTCGCTTGACGGATGCGAGCCTGAGCGGCAGCGTATTCGGGACTGGTAGAGACCAGTCCGTCTTCAACGGCTTTCCAGTCCTGAGTTGTGGGAGTCTCAGGCAATTCACCTGCAACTCCCTGAAGCTGCATACTTGGCACACCAGAGAGTGCCACGATCTCACGAAGTCTTGCGGACAAGGAAGCCGAGAGTTGCCGTCGATCAAGTTCCAATTGTTTGAGTTGCACTTGCGTTTGAAGAAGATCAATCTTGGAGCCTTCGCCCGAATTCAAGCGTGCTTCTGCCGTACCGACACCTTGCCTGAGCAAGCCAGAGAATTGGTCGATCGCAGCAAGTTGCTTTTGAATACGAACGCTGTCGTAGTAGGCGGTTTTGATGTCGGTTGCAACACGGAGCTTTTGTGCTTCAAGTTCCTGCAATTGCGCTCGCACAGCTTCATTTAAAACGGCGCGGTTTAATTCAAGTTTATTGCCCGTAATGATCTGCTGCTGGACGAAAAGCAGGTGTTGATCCGTTCCGGCATCGGCTAACTGTTGTCCCTGATAACCAAGTATTGGATTGGCATAGAGACCAACCTGCGTACGATAACCCGCCGCGATTTGGGTGGTGGCCGCCAGTTCCTTGATCGCAGGATTGTTTGCAAAGGCGACGGAAAGAAGTTCTTCCAGAGTTGCTCCGTCTGCGAGATTGTCTGTGGAGCTTGCGGGATCGACCGAAACGACATCAACTAATGAAGGTTTGACAGTGCTTGATGATTTCGAGCCTTCTTGAATATAGCTTACTTGTCTCACCACTTCTGGATCGATATTTCCGTCAGGCCTGCCTTTCGCGCCGACGGATTGGTAGAGGGGGTTTGATCCAAGACTAAAGCTAGCTGAATCCTTAAGTCTTATCCTGTTCTCCAATCCTGAACAACCGACGGACACAAAAGCGCCAAAGCAAGCAAGCAAGTATGTAAAATGAATCTTCATAAAATCCCTTCCGAGGGGGCGTGCTTTGTAAGACGCCTTAGAACTGTCACGCAAGAACAGGTACCCGAGCCGACGATCCGAATCAAAAAGAATGGGCGACTGTAAACGCCACGATCGGATCAAATGCGCAGCACGTTGGGCTTCGAGGGTGTGGAAATAGATGCTGAACAGTTCTGGTCGAACGGCTGAGTGATTGAGAGGTTGGGCTTGTCAGCCAAGAGCCAAACTCGAGAGAATGCTGCGGCTTTGATCGGCTGCGCACAAGAACTCGTCAGTAGCGACGAATTATGGTCACCGCCAATGCAACACGGACAATCTTGATGAGAATGGTGGTCGTCTTCCAACATACTGTCTAGAGACTCAGGACACGTGGTATGGCATTCTTTCTCGTCGCGGTCGACACCATGTTCCAGGTCCGCTGGGCAGCCGCTCGCCAGCGACTCAGCAGCGTCATTAAGTAAGCAATGCCTACAAATAAGCGATTGCGGAGGAAGCAACACCGAGATGATTGCAGCCACTAACGCGGCACATTGAGCCAATCGCGTTAAAGGAATGCAAAACATCGGAATTTCCAAATACAGTACTGCTAGTTGAGGCCGAGTTTCTATCAGAAAGGAAACTACGCCACCGGTTCACATATCGGAAATTCATGGGTTAGGCTTTTGCCAAAAATGCGTAATTGCTGGATGTTCCCGGACACTGGCAGGTATTGCAGCCAAGGTTACGAGACCAAAAGTCAGAGAATAAGCATCATTTCGGCATCTGTGGACGGCATCTGTGGACCAAGTCAAGGACTGCCCGCCTAGCAAGTCACTGTTGCTAGCGTAGACGATGGGTAATGAGACGCATTGGGAATGCGTATTGCCCGCAACTCATCCAACTTGGCGACGATTGCTGAGGTAATTCGATCGGTTGAGTATTCCTGAACCGCATATTCACGAACCTGATGGCGACTTATTTCCATCGCTTGAGCGATCCGGTGGACGTAGGCCGTAAGGAGAACTGCATCCTGCTGGGAGGAAATCGCTCGTCCGCCCGGCGGCAGTCTCTCGACCCAAAACCCAGTGATTCCATCTCGTACAAAAGCCGCCCCGGTTCGCACTCCGACGGTTGGGCAACCCGCAAGCAGAATCTCCTGCAGCGCCAGCGGTCCGTGGTCGTCGTCAGCCAGATAGGCACACGCCCGCGAGCGACGAGCCGCCTCGAACAGTTGTTCCCGTTTATATTGACCATAGTGGATTTCGATATGCCGTGCGTATAGTTCCGTCAAATTCTCAAGTAGCTGTGGCCGATGACCGTTCTTGGCGTAAGTCATTAGGTCGTATTCGTCCGGGAGTGGCTCGGCGGTCTAGGGATCATGGGTAAGGCCAGTGGCCTACATCCGATGCGCTACAAACATCCCCACCGAGTGCGGATAGTTCGGATCGATGTTGAAAACGTGCGTTTGGCCAAGGAGGTTAGCCAGCAGCAGATTGTCTTTGCGGCTGTGCCACTCGCCTCGGATCCAGCCGATGCGGTCCATCTGCCCCAACGCCGCGAGCTCAGAAACGATCAAGTACTCGGCCCCTTCGCAATCGAGTTTCATTAGGTCGACCTCGTCGATCCCAAAGTCCGTTACCTGCGTCCAGAACTGTTCGACGGTCAGCGAGGGAACCTCTATACCGAACTCCCTGAATCGAGGCTCAAGCGATTCCCAGACATCCGGAACATAGTCAGCGACCCGACTGTTCGAAATGGGGAACGACAGAAGGCACTTCCCAGGTTTTGATGAGATCGCTGCGTTGATCCGAAGAATCT
>CAZSDE010000048.1:9340-13042 GCA_964605435.1 uncultured Akkermansia sp. | reverse complement strand
CGGCGATGTCGTTGAGCGAGTATGCGGTATCGTCGGCCCAGTCCATGATCTGGCACTCGATGGACCGGAAGGCATCGCGGGCGGGGCCGGGGGGGAGTTCCAGAGGGAAATCCTGACCACCGAGGGCCCAGTCGATCCAGCGGTGCTGGGGATCGTAGACAAAGTGGTGTTCCGGATTGGGGAGTTCGCTGAAGAGGGATTTGTACTTGAGGGTGGCGTCAAGGAAGGCGCGGCATGGATTCATGCCCGAGTGCTGACGGCTGAAGATGGTTTCGGTGAGCATTCGGAGCGTCTGAGCATTCCCTTCAAATCCGCCGTAGGGCTTCATGAGGCGGTGCAGGGTGCGTTCTCCGGCGTGGCCAAAAGGCGGGTGACCGAGGTCGTGGGCGAGGCAGGCGGCTTCGACGAGGTCGGAATCGATGAAATGGTCAGGGGCGAGGAGCGGGCTGGTGCGTTTCAGTTTCGCGCAGATGCTGCGCCCGATCTGGGAGACCTCGATGGAGTGGGTCAGTCTGGTGCGGTAGAAGTCGTATTCGCCGGAGAGGAAGACCTGGGTTTTGCTCTGGAGCCGGCGGAAGGCAGAGGTGTGGATGATGCGGTCGCGGTTGATTTCGAAGATGGTGCGGTAGTCGCTGGACCGCGGGGCCTGGGCCGGATCCTGCAGCTCGCGGTCGAAGTCGTTGTAGAATCGGTTTTCCATGGGTCAGGATCTCCAGGAGGCGGCCATGGCCTCAGGGATTGGCGGGGGGCAGAGCCTTGAGGGGAGCCGACATCTGTGCGGGGTCAGGCAAGGGCAGGGGAGGCAGAGGATATTGGGGCGTGGCGTTTTCCGGAGCGTTGGGTGGGAGTGCTTCCCTGCGGAGGATGTCGCCGCCTTCATCGGTATCCGTGACGGTATCGAATTGGGTATCTGCGTTGAGGTCTTCGAGGGTGCGCCAGAGAATTCCGTCCCGGAATATCCTGCGGGTGCGGATCGGTCCTGAGCCGCCCGGCCTGAGGTCTGTGTAGAACGGAAGGCCCTCGGGATCGAAGGTGGTGCGTTCGTCCCAGCGGCCATCGCCATCGAGGTCACGGTCGCGGTAGGCAATTTTCTGGCGCTGCCAGATCCAGCGGATGTCGATGGTGCCATCGAAGTTGCGGTCTTCCTGCCATGAGACCGGGCGGCCCGAGGCGGTGTATTCGCGGAAGGTATCGGCGACGCTGTCGCCGTTGAGATCTTCCTCGATGGTGTAGGTTTCGGCTTCGTCATCGGCGGGGGCGCGGCGCTGCTTCGGACCGAGGAGGGCATTGCCTGCGTAGAGCAGGAAGAGAGCGGCCCCAAGGACCGCGGCGCCGATCATGAAGATGGAGCCGCCCTTCTTCTGAGCTTCCGGAGTGCGGCGGCGCAGCCGGCTTCCTGAGGATTTCCGCGGAGCACCGGCTGAATCGCCCGACTGGGTTGCGGGGCGTCCCGGAGCCTCGCTCGGGGGCATGCGGAGCAGGAGGCGCGCGGCATCGGAAGCCTTTTCGGGGGGAACCTGAAGGGCACATCCACGCATCTCACGCACCCCGGTTTTGGGATCGGCCATCCAGAATTCCTGGAGGGAAGCCGTGATATCATGTTCCGCGAGGAGATCGCGGGCACGTTCCGCATCATCGCGGCGGGCAAACGACCGGATGATCCTTGGCGGGGATGGTGGACCGGAAGAGGAATCAGTCATGGAGCGGGGACGTTTCCGGTATCAGATGCCGGCGGCCTGTCGGATGTCCGCGGCAAGGGTTTCGAGAGAAGCTTCGGCGACGACCGGTTCCATGCGGAGGGCGTGGCGCGGGGGATCCGGGAGCGCGAGCCATGACCGACAGCCGCCATATTTCGGGGCGTCTGGAAAGGTCCATGGTTCACTGAGCCGGAACACCCTCAGGAATGCCATGCTGATGCCCTCCTGGCCCGTGTAGTCGAACCGTTCCCGGATGGCTTCTTCCGTCCAGAAGTGATACGCTTTGAGGGCCGCCACCCTGTCCCATGTGGTCAACTGCGCCTTGAACACGACTTCGGCGTACAGAGAAATCGTGTGCTCCGTGGGATGTTCCGGCATCACCTGGCTTGCGGCAGAGTGCGGCCATGGAAACGACTTCTCCTGCTCGTGGAAATGAGTGGGAAACAGGTAGAAGCGGTCGTGCTGCCACCAGAACCCGCGCTGACCTTCGTGGATGCCGCCCTTTCTCAGAATGATCGATTGTTCCCCGGAACCGAGGGCAGCGCAGACCAAAGACCATTCCTTGAAGCCGTGGGGCGCTGGGCTGACTGCGTTGGGTGGCTGGCTCATGGATCTGGCGGAGGATGGGGGATGGGAATCATGATTTCCAGACGGAAATCCGTTCAGCGATTTCCTGTCTCGGCGTCGAGATGCTGCTTGAGCCGGCGGATCGCTTCGGACTGGTCAAAACCTTCCGGAGCACGGGATTCCGCGGAGGCCGAGAAGGCCTTCTCGCCACGCCGCCAGCGGTCGGCGCAGCCAGGATCCGCCAGCGCCTCCGCTAGGGCCGACGGAAGATCGTAATAGGAAGCGTCGAGTCCAGCCTTCAGAAACGCATGGTGCACAGCGGCGGCGGCCGCCCGGCCGGATTCATGCACCACCGGAAACTCGACCTCTGCCTCCGCTTCGGGATCCTTCCAGAGGGCTTCACAGGCTTCAAGATCGCGGGAGAAATAACGGCGGCAGGCCGCAGGCCGCACCGGATAGACCGAGCAGATGCCGTCCTTCAGCAGCAGGCAGGGCTGACGGTCAATCTGGCGCTGGCCGTGGTTCTGGTGCTGCCGCCGGTCCCGCCGCGCCACAGCCGCATCGCGGAGTCCCTCGACTTCCCATGGAGTCCAATGGGCCCGCACGTAGGCACCAATCAGAATCACCTCGTGCGCGAGAGCATCGATGTTGAGCCAGCAGCAGAACGAACAACCCGGAGCGCACACGGTCTCGGCCCCCGTGGCCTTCCGGACGCCGTCGACCGAAGCCTCGATGTGGTGAAGCGCCGCCTGGGCGACCGCGAGCACTGCCCCGGTGGCATCCGCACCCGCCAGCGCGTTGCTGACAGCTTCTCTGGTGCGGTGGTAGATGGAACCCAGCAGTTGCCGCTGCGGATCGTCGGTTGGCACAGTGCTGTCATCGTTCATGAGCATTCCGCTATCCGGGGTCGGCGTTCCGGGCAACACGCAGGCTCCTGAAATTTCGCCTGGAAATCCCTGGCGGCCCGTTTTACTCTACCCCTCGCCGTCTTCCCGGCATGGTGACCGTAGCTCAGTCGGTAGAGCCCCGGATTGTGGTTCCGGTTGTCGCGGGTTCGAGCCCCGTCGGTCACCCCATTTCTCACTCCGCATGCATCCGCTGGAAGAAACGCTCGGCCATACGTTTTCCGTTCGAGGGCTCCTTGAACAGGCGCTGACACATCCAAGTGTCGCGTACGAACTGCATCGGCCCCACACGAGCAATCAGCGGCTCGAGTTCCTCGGAGACGCGGTGCTCCAGCTCCTCCTGACGGATTTTCTGTTCCGCGCCTTTCCAACTTTCCATGAAGGAAGCCTGACAAAACTGCGGGCAAGGGTGGTTTCGCGCGGTGCCCTCGCAGCCCTCGCGCGGAATCTGGGACTGGGCGATCTCATGCAAATGGGGCGCGGCGAAGAAGCGGCCGGAGGCAGGCAGCGGGACAGTACCCTCGCGGACGCCA
>CAZSDE010000048.1:0-9330 GCA_964605435.1 uncultured Akkermansia sp. | reverse complement strand
CTGTCGTGGGTGCCTTGTACCTCGATGCCGGAGTCGAAGTCACGAGGCGGATCGTGCTCTCGCTGTTCGCCGATACCCTGCAGAAACTGACCGATGAACCCCGGGAGGTTAATCCCAAGGGGCAACTTCAGGAAACCCTCCAGACCCTCGCCCTCGGAAGCCCTGGCTACACCATCGTTTCGGAAGAAGGCCCGGATCACCGCAAAGTGTTTGTGGCTACGGTCGCATGGAACGGAAGAGTGCTGGGCACAGGCACCGGAAACAGTAAAAAGCAGGCACAGACCGCAGCCGCGGCCGCCGCCCTCCTCGATCCAGAGGTCGCCGCCATGGCCGGAAATCCACTCATCCCAGGCTGCAAAACCACCACGGCCGATGATTCCTGAAAAAAAAAGTGCCTCCTTACCGCGCGTGAACAACCCGGTGAAGAAGTGCGCAACTGTTCCCTGGCACATGCGAGAACAGAATCATTCGCCGGATGCTGGCAGCGGAATGCCGGGATTATGCGCCGCCCATCACGCCGTGGAACACCCGCTGCAACAATGTGGAACACGGTTCCTGGAGTTGTTCACCGGACTTATGATGATGAGTTTCTATCTGATATAAATAAATCCCATACCATCCCCGCCACACAGACAGGGAACCCGGAACCAGAGAGATTGTGCTTGCCGCGTCTGCATTCCCCGGGATGATGCCGGGGAAAGCAATTCCGTCAGAAACATGCCCGACCATTTCGACCAGTGGAAACGCCTGCAGGACCGTCAGGGGTCCACTGACAAATTTGTCACGAAAGCTCGGCATGTCTCGCGTTACCGCGGCCCCAAGCCAGCCAGTGAACCGCGTCTGGAGGCCCAGCGCGACCGGATCATCTTTCTCGTGGTTGTCGGAATCCTCGTCACCGTTGGCGTCATCGCAGCCATTGTGATGATGCGGTCGAAGTCTGGTGGCTGACCTCCTGCCGGTGCCTCTGGCTTTAGCGTGATCTGTTCGGCAGATGCTCCCGTTTCCGCTTTCCTGACTGGCGCGGATTCTGCTGTCCTCAGGAGGTGAGCAGATGAAGGAAGCGTACCGGCACACGAAGATCATAGCGACGCTGGGTCCGGCCACCGAGTCGAAGCCCATGCTCGCGGAATTGATCCGCGGCGGTGTCGATGTGATCCGGCTGAACATGGCCCACGCCACACATCAGTGGGTGGCCGATGCCCTCTGGTTCATCCGGGAGGTTTCCGCGGAAGTCGGGCGGCACGTCGCCGTCATGATGGACGTAAAAGGGCCGGAAATCCGGACCGGTACTTTGCCCGAGGCGCTGGAACTGCGGGCCGGTGAGATGCTCGAGTTTGTCGTGGAAGACGGAGAACCAACCGGTGACGCCGCATGGGTGCCGGTCAACTACGCAGGCTTGCCAGATGACGTGGAAGAGGGAGGCACCATCCTCGTGGACAGCGGTCTCCTGCGCATGAAGGTCATGGCGCGGGGACAAGGCCGGGTCCGCTGCGAAGTCCTCACGCCCGGGCGGCTGGGATCAAAGCGCCATCTCAATCTGCCCGGCGTCCATGTGAGGCTCCCAGCGCTCACTTCCAAGGACGAGGAAGATCTGCGCGCAGGAATCGCCGCAGGAATCGATTTCGTGGCTCTGTCCTTTGTCAGGCAGGCCGATGATATCCAGGCGCTGCGGAAGTTTCTCGCCACCCATGGCTCCTCAGCCCGCATCATTGCCAAGATCGAAGACCAGTCCGGCCTCCGGAATTCCGCCGGCATCATCGCAGCAGCGGACGCCGTCATGGTGGCACGCGGCGACCTTGGCATCGAAATCGACTACCACCGCCTGCCCATCGTGCAGATGGACCTCGTGCGGGCCTGCCAGGCTGCCGGAAAACCAGTAATCATTGCCACCCATCTGCTCGAAAGCATGATCGCTTCCCCCATGCCGACACGCGCGGAAGTTTCCGACGTATCGCACGCAGTCCGGGAAATGGCGGATGCCGTCATGCTCTCCGGCGAAACTACCACTGGCGCCTACCCTCTCGAAGCCCTCGAAGTGCTGCGCAAAATAATCGCCTCGACCGAACCGCAGCTGACCCGGGGCATCAATGAAACCATCCAGCTTGGCAGCGTGAAGGAACGCCTGCTGCGCGCCGCAGCGCTGCTGGCGCAGGACCTCGGGGATTCCGGGATCGTCGTCTTCACAAAGACAGGATCACTGCCGTGGACCCTCGCAGGACTGCGGGCCCGCGGGGTACCCATCTACGGCTTCACGGACGTGCCCCACGTGTTCCGTCAGCTGCTGCTGCCATGGGGAGTGGAACCTTTCCTCATGGAACTCAGCGGAGATCCCGAAGAAACCATCGGAAGAGCACTCGAGAGGCTGCGGGACCGAGGATGGTGCCAGTCAGGCCAGTGGCTCGCTGTGATCACCAATGTGCTGGCGTCAGGCAGCGTCATCGATACGATCCAGCTCCGGCAGGTGCCGTGAAAACGCAGAGTATCGACCGAATCAATGCACGGCGTCGGTTTATTGATGCGCCAGCCCGGATTCCAGGTGAGAACGGGGACGACTTCTCCGAAACTCTGCATGAAAGCCTTTCTGCGACTGCTTTTCCGAATCCTCTTCCGCTTCCGGGTCATCAATGCCGAGGTCCTGTCGGCACCCGGTCCGCTCCTGCTGCTCCCGAACCACGTTTCATGGATTGACTGGCTCCTGCTCTGGGCATGGGCACCGCTAGGCTGGCGCGCCGTGGTTTCCAAACGGACCGCACAGACGTCCGGCCTCCACCGCCGCATCATGCTGCACGAAGGCACCTTTCCCGTCGATTTCGACTCCCCGTACGCCATGAAGCACATCGCTGCCTTCCTGCGCGATGGCGGCAAGCTGCTCCTGTTTCCAGAGGGCCGCCTCTCGCGGACCGGTTCGCTCATGCGCCTGTTCGGAGGCACAGGGTTCCTCCTCACCAAAACCAAGGCAAGGGTCGTGCTCTGCCATTTCCGCGGTGCGGACCGGCTTCCAGCATCGCCAAACCCCAACCGGAAACGCTGGTTTCCCCGCGTCACGGCCCACCTCAGCAAGGTCATGGAGGTACCGGAGTTCGCAGGCGAACGTTCCGCCATGCAAAGAGCCGCGGCCAACGCATGGCTCCGTGATCAGATGGTTTCATTCCGGTTTGCCGTGGAAATGGAACACGGGGCAGGGGACCTCGCAGAGGCCATGACCGATGCCGCCGCCCTCCACGGCAAGGCCACGGCCCTCGAAGACATGAACGGAACCATGTCGCGCGAACGCCTCGTGCTGGGAGCCAGACTGTTCGCAGACCAACTGGCCGAAGTCCTCGATCAAGGCAATCCCCGCGCCGGCGTGCTGCTGCCGAATGTGAATGCCGCTCCAGTCGTCCTGCTCGCTCTCTGGGCTCTCGGTAAGGAAGCGGCCCTCCTCAATTTCTCATCAGGCCCCGCCCAGATGCTCGCCTGCGCACAGTCAGCGGGTCTGCGCGATCTGGTGACCTCACGGGCCTTCCTGGCCAAAGCACGGATCGATCTCGGCATGCTCGAAACGGCCGGTGTCCGTCTGGTCTATCTGGAGGATCTGCGCGACCGGATCTCGGCCGCCGACAAACTGAAAGCCAAACTCTCCACCATGACCGGCGGAGGATTGGGCCCCCGCGCACGCCACGCATGGGACGGTCTCTCCCGCGAAGAACGTGGCTCACGCACTGCCGTGATCCTCTTCACAAGTGGCTCCGAAGGCGTTCCGAAAGGCGTCCAGCTCAGCCACCGGAACATTCTCGCCAACGTCCGCCAGATGCTGGCCGTCACCGACCTCACAGACGCCGACAAACTCTTCAATGCCATGCCGCTCTTCCACAGCTTCGGTCTCACCGTGGGCTGCGTGCTGCCGCTGCTCAGCGGCATGTCCGTTTATCTCTATCCCTCACCACTGCACTACCGCATCATCCCGTCGGCGGTCTACGAATGCGACGCGACCCTCATGATTGCCACCAACACGTTCCTCAATGGCTACGCCCGCAAGGCCCACCCATACGACTTCCGGAGCGTGCGCTGTCTCTTCGTCGCCGCAGAAAAACTCCAGGAAGACACCGCCAGAATCTGGGCGCAGCGCTTCGGCATCCGCGTCCTCGAAGGATACGGTGCCACCGAATGCAGTCCCTCGGTAACCCTGAACACTGGACCCGCTCCAAAGTTCGGTTCAGCCGGCTGGCTCCTGCCAGGAATGGAAATGCGCATGGATCCCGTCGATGGCGTGGCCGAAGGCGGCCGCCTGTTCGTACGCGGCCCCAACGTCATGAAGGGATACCTCACGGATTCCCCGGAACTGCTCAATGACCCGCAGCGCTGGTACGACACCGGCGACGTCGTCAGGGTCGACGACGAAGGCTTCGTCTTCATTCAGGGCCGCATGAAACGCTTCGCCAAGGTGGGCGGCGAAATGATCAGCCTCACCGCCGTGGAAGACGCCATGGCCGCTGCCTTCACCGACTTCGGCCCCCGCTGCGAGGTCGCCATCCTCACCGTCCAAGACAGGGACCGGGGCGAACAACTCTGCGCCGTCACCACCGACCCCCGCGTCACCACCGACGCCATGCGCCAGGCCATCCGGGACCACGGACTGCCAAACCTCGCCGTCCCACGCTACATCCGCACCGTGCCGGAAATTCCCCGCCTCGGCACCGGCAAAGTCAATTACCGCGAACTGGAACGCCAGATCTCCCTCCCGGACTAAGCAGCATGTCGCCATTCGAACGCATCGCCGAGGAACGCATCGCGGCCGCCCTGCCAGACTGGGAATCCGAAATCGCCCACCTCCACGGCACACCCCTGAACCTCGAAGCGTATTTCGCCGAACCACCTTCCGTGCGCGCCGGAAATCAGGTCCTCAGAAATGCCGGCATTCTCCCACCGGAAGCAGCCCTGCTCAAGGAAATCGCATGGCTCCAAGAGCAACTCGACCGGAATCCCGGAAAACCACAGGCCGCCCTGCAGGAAACACTCCGTACCAGAGAAACCGAACTCGCCATGATCCGGGAACGCCGCCGCGGCCGCCACGATTCATAAGCGGACGGCAAGGAAACCAGCTTGCGCGCCGCCGGAGATGCGGCCCATTCCGCAGCACATGGCGACGCCCTCCCCCGCAGCATGAAGACCGTACTCGACACGATCAGGACCGGTACCCCATGGCTCG
The DNA here is from genome assembly GCA_964605435.1 of uncultured Akkermansia sp. Taxonomy (GTDB): domain Bacteria; phylum Verrucomicrobiota; class Verrucomicrobiia; order Verrucomicrobiales; family V1-33; genus V1-33. Next base: position 4,142 of record CAZSDE010000048.1, on the reverse strand, counting down.
AAAAAGCCGGCGTCGAGAACGCCCGGCTCAATATGGAACTCCTCCTCGCAAAAGTCCTCGGCTGCCGCCGCATGCAGCTCTACATGGACTTCGACCGCCCCCTCTCGGAAACAGAACTGGCTCCCCTGCGCGACCTCGTGAAGCGCCGCCGCGAAGGAGAACCGCTGCAGCACCTCCTCGGATCAGTCGAATTCATGGGACGCGAATTCCACTGCGACCGCCGCGCCCTCATCCCACGGCCCGAAACGGAAGAACTGGTCGAGAAAATCCTCGCCCGCTACCGCCTCCCACACGCAACCGCTCCACTCACCATCCTCGACATGGGCTGCGGCTCAGGGGTCATCGGCCTCTCCCTCGCCGCTGCCTTCCCAGAGGCCCACGTGACCCTCGCAGACATCTCGCCCGACGCCCTCGCCCTCGCCCGCGAAAACGCCGCCCTCCTCGGCCTCCCGCAGGAACACTTCAATTTCGTGGAATCCAATCTGTGGTCAGCACTCGGATCCTCGAAATTCGATCTCGTGGCCGCCAATCTTCCCTACATCGATCCTGAGGAAATTCCCCAACTGTCCACCGAGGTGCGCCACGACCCCCTCCTCGCCCTCGACGGAGGTACCGCCGGTACCGCCCTCATCCGCCAGTTTCTTCAGGACTTGCCCAAGCACCGCAACGACGCCGGCCAGATCGCCCTCGAGGTCGGTAGCGGTCAAACCACAGAATTCGCCTCCCAACTCACCGCTCTCGGATTCCCACACACAGAAATCTGCCACGACCTCGCCCGCCACGACCGCTTTGTTTTTGCAGGCGGCCGAGACTCTGCTTGATTGGCAGACGAATCGGGAGCACGCCGAAATCCTGACCGAATCTCAGACCAAAACTCATGCATAAACTGCTCGTTACCGGAGGGGCCGCCCTGGAAGGGGACGTTTTCGTCAGCGGATCTAAGAACTCCGCACTTCCCATTCTCGCAGCCACTCTGCTGACACGCGACCAGTGCATCATTCACCGCGTGCCGGATCTCAGCGACACCAATTACATGACGCAGATCCTCGCTAGCCTCGGTGCCCACGTGGAACGGGCCAGCGGCACGGTCATGGTGGCCGCTGAATCCATCAAAAGCGAAGCGCCCTACGACCTCGTCCGTAAAATGCGCGCCTCCATCTGCGTCATGGGTCCCCTCCTCGCCCGCACCGGCGAAGCCCGTGTCTCCCTGCCCGGAGGCTGCGTCATCGGCGACCGCCCAGTCGACCTCCACCTCCGCGGACTCGAACAACTCGGAGCCGACGTTCACGTCCAGGGCGGCAACATGCACATCAAGGCCGTCGATGGCATGGGCGGCCGCGAAATCAACATGCGCGGCAAACACGGCTCGACGGTCCTCGGCACCGGCAACCTCATGATGGCCGCCGTCCTCACCAAAGGCACCACCGTCATCGAAGGCGCTGCCATGGAACCAGAAGTCGAAGACCTCGCCGACTTTCTAACCCGCATGGGCGCCCGCATCGAAGGTGCCGGAACCCGCCGCATCGTCATCGACGGCGTCAGCGAACTCCACGGCGCCGAACACACGGTCATCCCCGACCGCATCGAAGCCGGTACCTTCCTCATCGCCGGTGCCATCGCCGGTAAACAGGTCACCCTCCGCCGCTGCCAGCCGGAACACATGACCGAATTCCTCAAAACCCTCACCGACAGCGGCTACCCTCTCTCCATCGGCTCCGACAGCATCACAGTCGCACGCGCCGACCACCCACGCGGTGCCGAAATCCGCACGGAACCCTACCCCGGCTTCCCCACCGATATGCAGGCTCAGTTCTCGGCCCTCTACGCCACCGTCCCAGGCATCAGCGTCATCACCGAAACCATCTTCCCCCAGCGCTTCATGCACGTCCCGGAACTCAACCGCATGGGAGCCCAAATCACCCTCGAAGGACCCACCGCCGTCATCAAAGGCGTCACCCACCTCACCGGTGCCCCAGTCATGGCCAGCGACCTCCGCGCCAGCGCCGCCCTCGTCCTCGCTGGCCTCGGCGCAGATGGCGAAACCGAAATCAACCGCCTCTACCACATCGACCGAGGCTACGAACACATCGACGAAAAACTCTCCCGCCTCGGTGCCAAAGTCCGCCGCGTCAAAGCCTGATCTCCAGACCAACCGTACGCCGGGCAGCAAGATTGGCCGTACCTGACAAGCGAATTGACCGCCTTACCCGCCGCTGCCGGGAAGCACCACAAACGCACAGAATTCTCTGCTGCCAGTGCGCAGCTCATCCGGCATGGGCACAGGCACCGGACGACCGTCAAAACGACCACTGACCAGCGGCTTTCCGTAAAAGTCCAAGGCACTCACAATCGTGAAGGCCTGACCGGATTTGAGCAACTGGCTAAGATCCACCTCGACCTGAGGCTTCCGTGCCCAGTTGAAGATCGCAAGGTTTCCGCGGCCCGGTACATACCGGCTGGGGCGGAGAATGATATCAGCCGGACGATCCGGCCGCTGCGAACCAACCGGGATCACCGTATTCCGCGCCTCCGTCACTTGTTTGAACCGATTGATGGCTAACCCCGCATCCACAACCCAGTTTCCAGTGACCACAGCATCTTCGTTGTGCGGCGCAGTGTAACCGATCTCCAGCGGCACCTCGTAAAGAACATTGTCGACGGCAGCAATCCGCCGACTGGGTTGACCACCACCAATGAGCACACGCTGCCGGTCGCCTTCCTTCACCGGTGCAAAGGCAATGTTGCCCTCGATCCGAAAACCACTCACCGAGGCACGGCTGCTCCCGTATGCCTGAATCGTCGTGGAATAATTCCCAAAAATAATGTTGTCCGTAAGTGCCTTCGTTCCCGTCTCATTCTGGGTGTAAATCCCCGGTCCATGATACCGGTCCGGCCCGATCGAACCAACTCCATAAACAAGGCAGCCATGGATCTCGGCGTCCTCGGCCGGCCGCCAGAATCCAATGCCGTTGTTCATGTCGTGAACGACAAGGTGGATGAATTTGGAATCAGCCCCGCCAACGATATTCAAACCACCCTGCGGGAGGTCGTCCGCCCCGTCGGCTTTCTGCCCGCCAGCCGTCACGCGCCGATTCCATGAAGCGGTCTCCGAAACCGTAATCTCCAACTCCCACACCCAAAGATGCCGCGCGCCAGGCTTCACTTCCACCTTCCCATCCAGCGTCACCCGTTGCCCCGGAACAGGACGGATGTGAACCGGCTGGCCAGGCGCGCCCGCCAGCTCAATCGCAAACCCAGGACTCTCCCACCGCCGGTCCGCGTGCCGGTAAGTACCCCCTTTCAGGTACACCGTGGAACCCGGCGGAATCGCATGCCCGCCACCAAGGGCCGACTCAATGTCCCACGGAGAATCCACCGTGCCATCATGGCTCGCTTTCCCGTCCACCGCCACATAGAAGCTCTTCCCGGTTTTCCCGGAATCAGGATCCGCAGACGCCCCGAACACGCCCGCCCGCAACACCATCAGCCCAAGCAGGCCTCCCGCCACAACCCGCAGACCGGAAGTACGACAGCCCGCGAATCCCCTGACTCGCATCGACAGAGTTTTCATGACTTTTTATCAGATACGGTTGGCGTCCCCATGGCGTTGCCTCAGGAGCACGCTCTCGCCGAAAATCTCAGCACAGACGACGGAGCGCAAGCACTCGCTGACACTGCAATCAATCAAATCAAATGACACCGGGGTTCCCTGTGCGGCCAGCGAGGCTGAGAGGTGGTTGACGCCGTGTCACCGGTCACTCCATCGTGCACCACTTCAGAGGTGGTGCTTTCCACTGATCCGGGTGCTGCGTGGCAAGCGGGGATCCAGACACAACTAACGGACAGACCTTCTGTCTGCCCTAGACACAACTAACGGACAGACGCCAACAAAAGGACAGGCCTTTTGGCGTCAAAGTCTAACGACGCTATCGGAAAGGCCTTCTGAGATTCATGTATGACCAAATGTCAAAACACAACTAACGGACAGACCTTCTGTCTGCCCTGCAAAGCCTCATGGGCGAGGCGCAGGCCCAGCGCGATCGTGCCGCAAGCACTGTCGGTCAGACCTCTCAACACGCAGCACCCAGAAACAGCAGCGGCCGGAAGCAAATGCTCGCACCGTCGGGTTCGTCAGGGTGTTC
>CAZSDE010000047.1:0-13123 GCA_964605435.1 uncultured Akkermansia sp. | reverse complement strand
CCGCTGGTCTGATCTCCATGGCCTCACGGCGGAAATGATCGACTTCACCGAAGGGGAAGGAGCGGGCTTCCGCTCGGTCACCATGAAAGTCAGCGGTCCCTACGCCTACGGCTACCGGCAGAACGAACGCGGCGTGCACCGCCTCGTCCGCATTTCCCCCTTCGATTCCCAGAACCGCCGCCATACTTCGTTCTGCAGCATCGATGTCGTCCCTGAAATCGACGACACCATCAATATCGAAATCCGCGACGTCGACCTCGAAATCGATACCTACCGCGCCGGAGGCAAAGGCGGGCAGAACGTCACCAAGGTGGAAACCGCTGTCCGCATCACCCACAAACCCTCCGGAGTCGTGGTCGCCTGCCAGAACGAACGTTCCCAGGGCAAGAACAAGGAACTCGCCATGGGCATGCTCAAGGCCAAGCTCTATCAGATCGAACAGGACAAGAAAAAGGCGGAAGTCGAACGCAGTTACGACCTGAAGGGCGAAATCGCATGGGGCAGCCAGATCCGTTCCTACGTTTTCCAGCCGTATCAGATGGTCAAGGACCACCGCACAGGATGCAAGACCGGCAACATCACCGCCGTCATGGACGGTGACATCGACGCCTTCATCGAAGCCAAACTCCGCGGACAGACCGCCGACGGCGACGACGACGACGTCTGACGAGGAAGGAAAAAGATCAGGCCGGGCAGCTCACAGCTTCCACCCGGCCTGATGAGAATGAGCGGTCGGATCCGCGCGCCATTCAGACGCCGACTGGTTCGCCGACTCCGAAGACTTCGCGGGCATCGGAAACGACGCCAGTGACGGCGGCGGCGGCAACCATGAGTGGGCTCATGAGGATGGTGCGGCCCGTGGGACTGCCCTGACGGCCCTTGAAGTTCCGGTTCGACGACGACGCACAGAGCTGGTCGCCCACGAGCTTGTCGGGATTCATGGCAAGGCACATGGAACATCCGGCACCGCGCCACTCGAATCCGGCAGCGGCGAAAATCCGGTCGATACCTTCCTGACGGCAGAGGTGATCGACAATCTGACTCCCGGGAACGGCGATGGCCTTGACGTGCGGGGAAACTCTGCGGCCCTCGAGGTACCGGGCGACTTCCCGGAAATCGCTGAGGCGGCCATTCGTGCAGGAACCGACGAAGGCGACATCGATCTTCGTGCCCTTGATGGGGGCTCCGGCCGGAAGCCTCATATATTCAAGAGCCTCGGCAATGCTGGCGCGCTCGGCTTCGCTGTCCGCCTGCGCTGGATCGGGCACGATGCTGTCAATGCTGAAGCCCTGATCAGGACTGATGCCCCATGTCACGGTCGGCGCGATGTCTTCCGCCCGGATGTTCACAACGTCGTCGTAGACGGCATCGGCATCGCTGGCGAACGAGCGCCAGCGTTCCACCGCCGCATCCCACTCGGCACCCGACGGGCAGTACGGACGGCCCTTGAGATAGGCGAACGTCTTCTCATCGGGATTCACATAGCCACAGCGCGCACCACCCTCGATCGACATGTTGCAGACCGTCATCCGTTCCTCGACCGAAAAGCGGTCGAACACTTCGCCACCGTATTCGTAGGCGTAACCGATCCCGCCCTTGGCCCCGAGCTGCGCAATGATGTGCAGAATGACGTCCTTTGCATAGACTCCCGGGCGAAGCTCGCCATCAACATTGATCCGGCGCACCTTCGGCTTGCTCATGGCCATGGTCTGCGTCGCCAGAACGTCGCGTACCTGCGTGGTGCCGATGCCGAAGGCCACCGCTCCGAAGGCCCCGTGCGTCGCCGTATGACTGTCCCCGCAGGCAATCGTGGTGCCGGGCTGCGTAATCCCCTGTTCCGGTCCCACCACATGCACAATCCCCTGCTTGCCGCTGCTCAGATCAAAGTAGGTGATCCCGAATTCCACGGCATTGCGCCGCAATTCCCGGATCATTTCCGCAGCCAGCGGGTCCGCAAAGGGTTCCACCTGGCTGTCCGTAGGCACAATGTGGTCCACTGTGGCAAAGGTCCGGTGAGGGTACTTTACGGGCAATCCGAGGTCGCGCAGCATCCCGAACGCCTGCGGACTGGTCACCTCATGAATGAGATGCGTCCCGATGAGGAGCTGGGTCTGACCATTGGGAAGCTTCCGGACGGTGTGCGCTTCCCAGACCTTTTCGAACAGTGTTTTTCCCATGTGATGAAGTGGCAGGCAGAAAAATTGTGAAACCCTCCCGTATCACGCCGCCAGCCTCCGGCAAGGGGTGGTCTGCAAAAGTTGCGGGCGGGCGCACCCCGCCTTCCTCGAAGCTTGACGCCGCCCGCGCAGACCGCATCATGCCGGTTGGTCATCCCACCAACGCGCAGCCCCGCCGCCATGATCAAGTACTACCTGCCTCACCTCATCTTCTTCGGCGTCTTCTGCCTCGCCATCACGCCCGTCCTTTTCTATTACCAGCGCCGCAGCCCAAACCCACGCTTCCGCCCGGGCCTCGGCGAAATGACCATGGTCACCATCATGGCCCTCTTCTTCGGCGGTCTCGCTTCCTACGGCCTCGGCTCGCTCTTCCGGGGCGACCAGAACCTCCGGCAGTACCTCACACGACCCGATGAAGGAGCCGGCTGGTCCCGCGGCACGACCGGTCCGCAGGAAAGCGACGATGATTCCCCTGGTCCGGGGCCGGGTCAGTAAACCCGCGGAATCCCGATTGCCCGGGTGTTCCCCATCGCTTTTACTGGCGATTCCTCCAACCAATTTCCTCTTACCTGTATGGCCTCCCTCAACAAAGTCATGATCATGGGCAACCTCACCCGCGATCCGGAAGTGCGCTACACGCCCAAAGGACAGGCTGTCGTCGATATCGGTCTTGCCGTAAACCGCCGCTACAAGGTGGAAAACGAAACGCGCGAAGAAGTCACCTTCATCGATGTCACCTTCTGGGGCCGCAGCGCGGAAGTGATTGGCCAGTACATGAAAAAAGGCCGCCCGCTCTACGTCGAAGGACGCCTTCAGCTGGATTCATGGGAAGACAAGGCGACCGGACAGAAGAAGAGCCGGCTCAAGGTCATCGGGGACGAATTCCAGTTCCTCGGCGGCAGGGACGGTGGAGCTTCGGGTGGCGGGGGCGAAGAGGACGATGGCCCGGCGCGCCCGCGCGCCCAGGGTCAGTCCGGCCAGCGCAGTCAGGCTCCGCCGCAGCGTCAGGCTCCCCAGGAATACCCGGCAGGCCTCGACGACGAGGACGAAATTCCGTTCTGACCGGTTCCCGCGCGCGACGCGGCACTCCCATCCGGATTCATCCATCCCCACGGGCTCCGCATGGTCCGCAGCCAAGCTCCGTGCCCATCCGGCACGCAGATCCCGTCATGACCGGCGGAGAAGCAACACATTGTAAATCATCACGTCTTTCCCGGCGCAGGCCGGACCTTTCTCATGCCACTTTTCAACGGAAATGACCTCCTTGCGGCCGGATGGCCACCGGGACCATGGATCGCAGCCATGCTGAAGGAAGCGGCTGACATGGAAGCCCGCGGCATTCACGATCCGGCCTATGCGCTCAAGTTGCTGCGCCGGGCCTATCCACCGCCTGATCCCAAGCGTCCGCTCCGCAGCGAACCGGCACCGCTCACGGAAGCGATCGCTCCGACGAATCCGGACGACGAAGCGAACATTGCGGCCTGCCGACGCTTCATGAACGATCTCCTCCGCGTTCCGGTGGTGGAGCGGGGCAGTCTCATGCCGGATGCCTGTCCGGCTGGGGCGGCGCGGGCCACCATTCCGGTGGGCGGGGCCATTGCGGTCCGCTCGGCCATCATTCCGGCGGCGCACAGTGCGGACATCTGCTGTTCGCTGCATGCCACATTCTTCCGTGCAGACCTGCCGGTGGCCCGCCAGCTCGACGCACTGGCTTCCGTGACCCGCTTTGGCTTCGGGGGACGGCCCGAGGAACAATGGGTGCACCATCCGGTGCTTGATGAACCTGTCTGGGACAATCCCTTCCTCCGGGGACTGGAACGCCATGCAGCCATGCACCTCGCCGATCAGGGCGATGGCAACCACTTCGCCTTCCTTGGCAAGGTCACCTTCACCCGCGAGGTCCTCAGGAAATACGGAGCGGCGGGACACGACGACTTCGCGCGCCGCATTGCCGACCAATCAGGCGATTCCGCAGAATTCCTTGCGCTCGTGACCCATCATGGTTCCCGCGGGCTCGGAGCGCATGTCTACAAGCGGGGGCAGCAGGCCGCCCTGGAGCATACCGGCAGGGTTGCGCAGGGCATTCCAGATTCCGCGGCATGGCTGGACATCACGGAACCGGATGGGATCGCCTACTGGGACGCCCTCCAGTACATCAGCCGCTGGACCCTAGCCAATCACCACGCCATCCACGACCGCTTTCTCCGCGCCATCGGTGCGACGGCAGTGGCCACCATGAGCAATGAACACAATTTTGTCTGGCAGGAAGGCGACCTCTTTCTCCATGGCAAAGGGGCCACGCCGGCATGGAACGACGCCCTCGGGCGACCGCTTCCCGGGCTCATTCCGCTCAATATGGCGGCTCCCATTCTCATGGTGCTGGGCCGGCAGAACCGGGAATTCCTTTCCTTCGCTCCGCACGGGGCGGGCCGGAATTTCTCGCGCACCGCCATCGCCAAACCATACCGGAACCGGAAGACGGGCCTGCCGGACCCCGAACTTGTCCGCAAGGCCATTGCGGCGGCCACGCCGGGGCTCGACATCCGCTGGTTCTGCGGCACCCCGGACGTCACGGAATCCCCGCTCGGCTACAAGCCGGCGGATCAGGTGCGCGCTCAGATCGAAGCCTTCGGTCTCGCGGACATCGCCGCGGAAATCACCCCGCTCGGATCCCTCATGGCAGGCGACCCCGGTCCGGCCCCGTGGAAACGCCGGAAGGACGAACTTTCCCCGAAACAACTCCGCCAGATCGAACACCGCGCAGACCGCCGGAAACTGAAACAGCACCTCCTCCACCCGGACGAGGAAACCGACGATTCCGCCTGAATCCGGGCCTCAGCGCGGCCCCTGCCCCATCACTTCACGCACCCGGCCCGCCGCCCATACAAAGGCATCCACGGCTTCCCGGATTTCCGCAGCAGTCGTCATTCGCGACAGCGATACCCGCAGGGTTTCCCGTGCCTCAGCAGCTCCGAGCCCCATGGCAGCGAGCACCGGCGAAATGGCATGCGTACCCGTGTGACAGGCACTGCCGGCACTCACGCAGACACCCCGCTGATCCAGCAGCACCATCATGGCAGCAGCCTCCACCCCGGCCACCCGCAGGCTGCTCGTGTTGGGAGTCCGTTCCGCCTCTGCCCCGTTCACCGTCACACCAGCCAGCCTCGCACCAACCTCCCTCTCGAATTCATCGCGCAGCAATGCCACGGGATCGTGCCCCGCTGCCACCGTTTCCAGATGCCGACGCCCGCATGCGGCTGCCATCCCGATCGCCACGATGCCGGCGACATTTTCGGTGCCGGCCCGCCGCCCACCTTCCTGCCCCCCGCCGGTCAGCATGGGCGCAAAGGCAATCCGCCGGTTCACATAAAGCACACCCACCCCCTTGGGCGCATGAAATTTGTGTCCGGACAAAGCGAGCGTATGCACATGCCCGCCGCGGAGACGGATGGGCACTTTCCCGGCGGCCTGCACGGCGTCGGTATGAAAAAGCGCACCGCACGATTCCGCCATGGCGGCCGCCTCGGCCACGGGCTGCACCACGCCCGTCTCATTGTTCGCCTGCATCAGGCAGACAAGAGCGGTCCGCCCGGGAACAAGGACCGACTGCAGTTCCCCGAGATCAATGGTCCCGTCCCGCCGCGTCCCCAGCCGCGTCACCCGGCAGCCATCCCGCTCCCCCAGTTCGCGCAGACACCGCGACAAGGCACCGCGCTCAGCCGCGCGGACAGAATCGCCGCATTATCCGACTCGGTCCCGCCACTCGTGAAGACAATTTCCTCCGGCTCACAGTCGAGCAGTTCCGCCACCTGTTCCCGCGCCTGCGCCACCGCCCGCCGCACCGGCCGCGCCAGTCCGTAGCCGCTCGAGGGATTCGCAAAATGCCCATCAAGAAAGGGCAGCATCGCTTCCCGCACCTCCGCATCCAGCGGCGTCGTCGCATTGTTATCCAGATAAATCATCGGTCTGTCCCCCACTCCACCGTTCTCCCGCATCCCGCAAGCCTGCGGGAAATTCAATTGCGCGCCGCAATTGCGGCTTTCAATACAAAAAAGCCGCCGCTAGAATGGCCCCATGTCTTCACCCGTCGATCCCGCCACGTCCCCGCGCATCCACGACCTCCCGGAAACGGAACGACCTCGCGAGAAAATGAAGCGTCTCGGCCCGGGGGCGCTCTCGCCCGCGGAACTGCTCAGCATTTTTCTCGGAACGGGCACAGTCGGTCTCAACGCAGTGGAGGTCGGTCACGCACTCTTCAGCCGCTACCGCAGCTTCACCGCCCTCGGCCGCCTCGGCTGGCAGGACCTCATGGAACAACGGGCGGTGGGCGAAGTCAAAGCCCTGCACCTCGCCGCCGCCTTCGAACTGGGGCGCCGCCTCGCCTCGGAAACATGGGACGCCACCCCACTGGACAAACCGGACGCGGTCGCCGCCCTCCTCGGACCGTCCCTCACGCTCGAACCAACCGAAGTCCTCAAGGTGGTTCTGCTGACGGTGCGCTGCACGCTCATCGGAATCGAGGAAATCAGCCGCGGCACGCTCACGGAAACCAGTGCCCACCCCCGCGAAATCCTCCTGCCGGTCATCCGGCGCCGCGCATGGGGTTTCATCCTGACCCACAATCACCCGGGCGGCGATCCCTCGCCGAGCAGCGCGGACCGCGCCCTCACCTCCCGCCTCCGAGATGCCGCGGGCCTCCTCCATCTCAATTTCCTCGACCACATCATCATCGGTGTACCCACCAGCACCACGCCGGGATATTTCAGTTTCCGCGAGCACGGCATGATGTAACCATGCCCGACGCCGCACTCACCCTGCATGCACCATCCCACTGCCATCATCCACCCCAAAGCCAGCATCGGCTCGGACGTCACCATCGGCCCGTTCGCCATCATCGAGGAAGAGACCGAAATCGGCGACGGTTGCTCCATCGCCGCCCACGCCCAGATTCTCCGCGGTTCCTGCCTCGGCCCCCGCAACACGATCGACCGCGCCGCCATCATCGGCGGCAACCCGCAGTCGCTTTCCTTCAATCCCAAAACCCCCAGCGGCGTCCGCATCGGCGAAGGCAATACCATCCGGGAACACGTCACCATCCACCGCAGCATGTACGAAAACGGCGTCACCACGGTCGGCAGCCACGCGTTCCTCATGGCGTCCTGCCACCTCGGACACGATGCCTCGCTGGGCGACCACTCGGTCGTCGCCAATGCCGCCCTCGTAGCAGGCCACGTCACCATCGGTCACCATTGCTTCCTCGGCGGGGGATCAGTCTACCACCAGTTCATCCGCGTCGGTGCCTATGCCATGGTGCAGGGAAATGGTTCGTTCTCCCGTGACATTCCTCCGTTCTGCACGGCCTTCCGCGAAAACCTCGTGGCCGGACTCAATGTGGTGGGCCTCCGCAGAAATGGATTCGACCGCGAAGCCCGCGCCGCCCTCAAGTCGGCCTACAGCACGGTCTTCCGCGACCCGGCAGGCCCGGTCAAGGCGGCCGCGGCAGCCCTCATGGCAGCCCCATGGACCCCGGCGGCCCGCGAATTCCTCGAATTCATCGCTGCCTCCGGATCCCGCGGAATCGCATGTCCACGCGACTGATCGCTGCCCGCATGCGTATCTTGCACAACCGCCGCTCCGGCGTTCCCTTTCCCATCCTTCCTCATGTCCACCCTTCCTGAACTTCCCATTCTCCGTCACGGCCAGCCCTACCTGTCCCTCGACGTCGCCGAAATCCCGCACGTCGCCACCGGACAACCGGTCATCCGCATCAGCCAGGCCAACAGCGGCCTCATTTCCCGCGACCTCGCCAAATCCCGCGAAGCCCGCAGCGTCCTGCGGAGCATTCCGACCCGCGACCGCACCGCCATGGTCAAGCGCGCAGGCGAAATCTTCCTCAACGATACACTCCCGATCGGCACCAATGGCCTCACCCAGTCGCCGGAAGACTACGTGCACCAGCTGAGCACGACCAGCGGGCTCCCTCACTCGCTCATCCGCATGAACCTGAAGCGGCTCGGCGGCATCTTCGACCAGATCGACACCATCCTGCGCGGCCTCACCCGCGGCATGGACCTCGATGTCATCGACCGTGGCTACGGTACCCAGGGCGGAGCCCCGGTATCGTGGCATTGCGTCACGGATAACCTCGCGGTCATCCTCCCGAGCAATTCCCCGGCCGTCAATGCCCTCTGGATCCCTTCAATCGCCCTCGGCGTCCCCGTCATCCTCAAACCGGGCCGCGAGGAACCATGGACGCCATGGCGCGTCATCGAAAGCCTCTTCAAGGCAGGCATTCCGCGCGAAGCCATCAGTTTCTACCCCACCGGACACGACGGCTCGGGCGTGCTCATCCGCAATGCCGGCCGGGTCATGATGTTCGGCGACGACACCACGGTGGCCCAGTACGCCTCGGACCCGCGCGTGGAAGTCCATGGTTCGGGCCGCAGCAAGATCCTCATCGGCGAGGACAAGATCGAAAACTGGCGCGAGTACCTTCCGGTCCTCGTGGAAAGCGTGAGCGCCAACAGCGGCCGTTCCTGCATCAATGCCTCGGCCATCCTCGTGCCGAAATACGCCCGCGAAATCGCCGACGCCCTCGCCCGCGAACTCCTCGCCATTTCGCCGCGCGCCGCCGATGACCCGGAAGCCCGCCTCTCGGGCTTCGCCAACCCGGCCATGCCGGAATGGATCGACAGCACCATCGAAGACGGACTCGCCACCAAGGGAGCCAGCGACGTCTCGTTCGCCCTCCGCGGCACCCCGCGGAAAGCGAGCCGCGATGGCATGAATTACCTCCTGCCCACCATCGTGCACTGCCCGGATTTCCACCACCCGCTCGCGAACCGCGAATTCCTCTTCCCCTTCGCCAGCGTCACGGAAGTCCCCCAGCAGGCCATGCTCGACCTCATCGGTCCCTCCCTCGTCGTCACCGCCATCACCGAGGATCAGCCCTGGATCCACGAACTGCTCGAATCAACGGACATCGACCGCCTCAACCTCGGGCCGAATCCCACCAACCGCGTCCAGTGGGACCAACCCCACGAAGGCAATCTCTTCGAGTTCCTCTACCGCCGCCGCTCCATCGGCCTCGCCGGAGCCGCCTGACATCCCCCGCTTCCTCCGGCATGCCTCCCCCCACGCGCCTCACCGCCGAGGGCCTCGTCGCGTCGTTCTGCCCGGACGCCCCGGCCTTCGTCTCCGCCTTCCGCGACACTCCCGGAACCGCCGTGGTCTTCGGAAATGGCGAAATCGACCGCACCGGCGTCCTCGCCCGCAACCTCAAAGCGGAACGCGTGCTCGTGGTCACGGACCGAGGCATCGCCGAAGCCGGTCACCTCGACCGCGTCGTCGCCAGTCTCTCGGCAGCCGGCCTGGAATGGTCGGCCTTCATGGGCGTCATTGAAAATCCGACCACGGATACGGTGGACGCCTGCGTGGCCAGTGCACGCGCCTGCCAGGCGGATTTCCTCATCGGGCTGGGCGGAGGAAGCAGCATGGACACAGCCAAGGGCTGCAATTTCCTCCTCACCAACGGAGGATCCATGAAGGACTACTGGGGCTCGGGAAAGGCCACCCAGCCAATGCTGCCAAGCATCGCCATCCCCACGACAGCGGGAACGGGCAGCGAAATGCAGAGCTACGCCCTCATTTCCGACGCCGTCACCCACGCCAAAATGGCCTGCGGCGACCGCAAGGCTGCCGCCCGCATCGCCATTCTCGATCCGGCCCTCACCTTCTCCCAGCCCGCCCGCGTCACGGCCCTCACGGGCATCGATGCCATTGCCCACGCCATCGAGAGCGCGGTCAGCCGCAACCACTCGGAAACCTCGCTGGCCTACAGCCGCACGGCCTTCGCCCTGCTCGCGAGAGCCTTCCCGCGCGTCCTCGCGAGCCCAGGCGACGCCGAAGCCCGCGCTGCCATGCTCCTCGGGGCCGCCCTCGCAGGCACAGCCATCGAGAATTCCATGCTCGGAGCCGCCCACAGTGCCGCCAATCCACTCACGGCCCACCTCGGCACCCTCCATGGCGAAGCCGTCGGTCTCCTGCTCCCCCATGTGGTCCGCCTCAACTCCGCAGACCCATCAGCAGCAGCCACCTACCGATCCCTCGAATCAGCCGCCGCCCTCCCGGCTGGCTCGCTCCCGGATTTCCTCACGGGCCTCCTCGCCGCGGCCAGCCTGCCATCGGAGATCGAGTTCCCGGATGCCCTCCTCCCGGCCCTCGCCACCATGGCGGCCGCCCAATGGACCGCACAGTTCAATCCGGTCCCGGTCACCGCGGACGATTTTACCGGCCTCTACTCAGCCGCCCGATCCCGGAACTGAGCCTCCGGCGTCGCCCAGCCGGTAGAGTTCCATGGCCGTCAGCGCATGCACCGCATGCCGTGCCCAGTGCGTCCGGTAGCTCAGGCACCAATCGAAACAGGCCGCCTCAAGATTCCCCTTCCTCGCCTGATCCAATCCCACAGCCAGATCACGGTAAATATCCGCAAGGTCGTCCGCCAGCATCCCCATCACGGGCTCGTCGTCGGCCTCTAGATCATGCGGATCAAAGACCACCCGGTAGAAACTGAAGGGAAAGTCCGCGAATCGACGGACCGCCCGGCCGAATTCCGCCTCTTCCGGCCGGCGACCGGCAGTTTCCACCGCCTGCGGATGTGCCTCCACCGCCGGAATGTGCAGCAGCAAACGCAGCAGCAAACCCCTGATCACCCAAAGATCGCCTGCCCCCAGCGGCCGCCCAGCCTCGGCCAGACCGCAGAATTCCTCCGCAGCCATCCGGAATTCTTCCACCGTTGCCGTTGCCATGCGCCGGAAGCCATAGCCACCACCCTCCCAGCCCGCCAGTCAATTCATCGCCACACAGCGCCAATGGCCTGTCCCATGGTCGCCAACTCCCTCCCAGAATCCGGCTTTGTGACTTAATCGACCGTTTACAAAATCGGAAATTCCCCTATTTTACTTCCATGCTTCGACCTGCTGCGATCCGGTGGTCAGCCCTGCTTTCTGCGGCGGCCGTGACCTTCGTGGCGGCAGCACCAGAATCCGGGAACGACCCCCTGCGGCAGCGGTTTGCCGCGTGGAAGGAGCAGTTGGCGCGCGATACCGCTGTGCTGCGGGAACAGTATCTGTCTCTGCTGCAGAGGACGGAAAAGGAATTTGCGGAGGGTCGGCAGTACCGCGCCGCCGCCGCGGCCCGGAGGGAAGCCGAAACAGTCGCGCAATCGCTCGGACGTTCCCTCGCACCGTCACGTCACCCGGCCAACCGTCCCGCCAATACCCCGGATGCCAGTTTTGCCAGTGGCGTCACACTCATGGCGGAACACGCCGAATTGTCCGGCGGTGTCACTGTGGAAACTCCGGCAGAGGGATCGTCTCCGGTCCTGACAAACTGGACATCCACAGAATCAGGAGCCCGCTGGTCTCTGCCGGATGGCCTTGCCCCGGGCGGCTACGAAGTTGAATTGACCTTCTCAGGCGATGCGGAATCGGGCGGCTCTCTCACCATCGCCGAAGGATTTCATCAGCTGCGCCGCACCATCGAACCAGGCAAGGGATGGCAGGAATTCCGGACGGAGGTCATCGGAACGCTGCGCATCCTCGGTCATGCCACGGCCATCGAGCTTTCCGCTGCCGCCATCCGCAGCAGTGGCCTGTTCCGGCTGCAGTCGCTCCGGCTCATTCCGGTCCCGGCGAATCCATGAGACGGCTGGCAGTCCTCGTGTGCCTTCCCGCCGCGGCCGTCACGGGCCAGCAACCCTCCGTCCCCGCGGAATTGCTCGCGCTGCGGGCCCGCACCGCCGCCGCCCTCGCCGCCGCCTCGGTTCCGCTCGCCCAGCAGTCGGCCGACGATTTCCGGCGGCTCGAGGAAACACGGGCCGCCCGCGGAGATTACGATGGAGCCAGCCGGGCCGCCGCCCTGCGGGCCGCCATGGAACGCGAAGCGGCCACCGCCGCGGAAACCCGGCCTTCGCTTCTCCTGCATGCACGCGATGCGAAGAACCGGGGCTCGGGAATCCGCGACGATCCGAAATCCGGTGTCATCTTCTTCATCCGGCAGGGAGCGACCGTGGACTGGGCAGTCCGCGGAGCCCAGGCTGGCGTGTACGAAGCCCGCATCACCTGCGCCGTGGCCCCCGGCAAGGTTTCCGATGCCCCGGAAAAGTCACCAGCAACCGGCGGCGGCCTCGCTTTCTCAAGGATCGGTGGACTCGGTCCAGCCTCGGAACCACTGCGCTTCACGGTCTCCTCCACAGGTGGCTGGAATCTGTACGAACGATTCGTGATCGGACGCCTTGCCCCAGGAAGCGGGCCGGTCCGCTTCCGCCTTGTCGCGGAAAAAGCCGGCAGCGATGGCATCATGAATCTCGCCCGCATCGATCTGGTCCCCATCCCGGATCTGCCTGACGAAGACAGCAGCAGCGACCTGCCCAGCCAGCTCGCCGATGCGCGGGCACGCTACCGCAAGGCCTTCGCAGAGCAGGCCGCCAGCGCCACCGATCGCTACCGCCGCGATCTCGCAGCCATCGAATCGGCCTACTAACGACTGCGCGATGCCGACGGAGTCGCCCGCGTCCGTCAGGAACGTCTGCGGCTCGCCCACGCACCCGATCCTTCCCTCCTCACTGCGGCAGCCTCGGCTCCCGCTCAGCAGCCACTCACCCTCGCGGTCGGCGACGCCCTTGGCTGCCGCTGGCGCGGCGGCGTGCGGCTCAGCAATGCCCGCGACCTCCTCACGAATCTCCGCCCGGCAGGATCCGCGGAAATCTTCTGGAAACTCCGATCCTACAATGTGCCCGCAGGCCGCTGGAAGGTGAAGCTGCACACGAAAACCGGCCCCCTCTCCGGGGGCTCGGCGGAACTGGTCGTCCTCGCCGCCGCCAATGCTCCGCTCGGCACCCCACTCGCCCTCGCCATCAAGCCCAGCCAGTCCCCGGAAGAACGCCT
>CAZSDE010000046.1:5525-13146 GCA_964605435.1 uncultured Akkermansia sp. | reverse complement strand
CTCCGGGAGGATGCGAGCCAGGTAGCCGAGCAGGAAGTCGATGTTGAGCGAGCGTTCGTGCGCTTCGTCGATGATGATGGCGCTGTAGGCCCGCAGATCGCGGTCGCTCTGAATCTCCGCCAGCAGAATGCCATCGGTCATGAACTTGAGGACCGTGTCGCGCGAAGTATCGTCGCTGAAGCGCATGCGGCAGCCGACTTCGCGGCCCCATGGCACCTGCAGTTCGGCGGCGACGCGGCGCGAAATGCTCATGGCGGCGACGCGCCGGGGCTGGGTGCAGCCGATGCGGCCGCGGGCGGCGAGGCCCGCTTCGAGGCACATCTTGGGCAGCTGCGTCGTCTTGCCGCTGCCGGTTTCTCCGGCGATCACGACGACCTGATGTTCCCGGATGGCAGCGGTGATTTCGCTGCGGCGGGCCGAGATGGGGAGGTCGGCTGGGTAGGAAATCTTCATGGGCTCCGGCGCCCTGCGGAAAGTTCGGCCGGCACGAAAACCCATGGCATGCCGGCGGCGCGGGCGGCGTCGATGCCCAGCTGGCCGTCTTCGAAGACGAGGCAGCGGGCGGGATCGGCCCCCATGCGTTCCGCGGCGAGCAGGAACATGTCCGGAGCCGGCTTGCCACGGCGGACGTCTGCTGGAGTGATCACCGTGGCAAAAAGATGGTCGATTCCGAGGGCGCGCAGGGAATCGTGGACGATGCCAGCATCACTGCCGGAAGCCACCGCCATGGGAAGCTGGCCATGGCCGGCCCGGGCGATGGCGACGACTGGTTCGATGGCTTGGACGGTATGGTGATGGGCAAGATACCAGCGGACCTTGTCGGCCTCCACGGCGGCTGGATCGAGGCCCGTGCCGAAGCGGTCATTGAGGTCCGCCACGATGGCGACGCCCGGCATGCCCGCGTAGGCATGATGCATTTCCAGGGTGAAATCGGACGGTGCAAAGCCATGCCGTGCGAGGGCGGCCCGCCATGCTTCGAGGTGGAGAGGCATGGAATCCACGAGGGTGCCATCGCAGTCGAAAATGTAGGCGTCGAAGGGTCCGTCCGGGAGGTGCAGCATGGCATTCCCCTGCACGGACGGGGGCGGCAGGAAAGCGCAAACCCCGGCGGGAATGGCGGGACCGTACCCGCCCTGCGGATGCACTGGACAATGGTATGGCGTGTGCTTGGATCGGATCATCAGCATGTTCTGCATGTCCGACAGCATTCCGATGATCAGACCAGCCGGTAGGTCCGGCGCGACGAGGCGTCCTGCACGCCATCGCGGCTGATCGTCCGGGGGGCGTTTCCCCGTCAGGGGTCGTCCGCTGTCCATCGTCCCATGAACGCCAACGATTCCTCCGCGCATTCCTCCCGACTCTGGCTGCTCATTCTGGGTGCCTTGGGCATCGTCTTCGGGGACATCGGCACCAGCCCGCTCTATGCCATGCGGGAATGCTTCACGGAGCTGCACGGCACCGGGACGTCGCAGGAACTGAAGGTGGTCCTTGATGTGCGCGAGCACGTTCTCGGGGTGCTCTCGCTCATCATCTGGACGATCACGCTGATGATCACGCTCAAGTACGTGGTGCTGGTGATGCGGGCGGACAAGCAGGGGGAAGGCGGGATTCTGGCGCTGCTGTGCGTGGCCTTTCCCGAGCGGCGCGGCAAGTACCGTTCCGGGACGGCCCTCCTTATGGTGAGTCTCGGAATCTTCGGGTCTGCCCTGCTGTATGGCGACGGGATCATCACGCCGGCGATTTCCGTGCTGTCGGCTGTGGAGACGCTCAATGACACGCCGATGCAGCCGTACATAGTCCCGATCACCATCGCCATCCTTGTGGCCCTCTTCTCCGTGCAGCGGCTCGGCACCGGAAAAGTCGGAGTCGCCTTCGGCCCGATCACTCTGCTGTGGTTTCTGACCCTCGCCCTGCTGGGCGTCCGCTGGATTCTCGAGCCCCGGCCCGTCGGTGCACCTTCGGTTTTCGCCGCCTTCAATCCGCTGCTTGGTCTCAAGCTGCTCATGATCGACAGTCACACGTCCATCAAGGTGCTGTCCGGGGTGTTTCTGACCGTGACGGGTGGGGAAGCGCTCTATGCGGACATGGGGCATTTCGGTCGGCGTCCGATTTCGCTGGCATGGGTGTGGCTTGTGAAGCCGGCTCTGCTGCTGAACTATCTGGGGCAGGGAGCCTTTCTGCTGCATCATCCGGAAGCGATCGAGAATCCGCTCAAGAACATGACACCGGAATGGGGACAGATTCCGCTGACGGTGCTGGCCACCCTTGCGACCGTGATTGCTTCGCAGGCGCTCATTTCCGGCGTGTTTTCCTTGACCATGCAGGCCGTCCAGCTCGGCTATCTTCCGAGGACGCGCATTCAGCATACGTCCTCGCAGGAAAAAGGACAGATCTACATCAGCCGGGTCAACTGGGCGCTCATGGCCGGCTGCATTGCGCTCGTGGCCGGCTACGGGTCCTCGCAGCGGCTGGCTGCCGCCTATGGCATTGCCGTGGCACTGACCATGCTTGTGACCACCATTCTGCTGTACTTCGCGGCGCGGCGTCAGTGGGAATGGTCCGCTCCGAAGACACTGCTGGCCATTGCCGGACTGGCCGTGCTCAGTGCCGTCTTCGTCTTTGCCAATGCCCTCAAGTTCTTCCATGGCGGCTGGATTCCGGTGAGCATCGGGATTGGGCTTTTTGCGGTCATGATGACATGGAAGGAAGGAAGGCGGCACCTCGGAGCGAGGCTTGCCGAGCAGGCCCTGCCGCTCGACGATTTCCTCACGAGCATCGAGCGGGGCACCAAGGTCGCCCGGGTGCCCGGAACAGCGGTCTTCATGTCCGGTACGAGCGGGCTCACGCCGACCGCCCTGCTGCACAATCTGAAGCACAATAAAGTGCTGCACGAGCGCATTGTCTTCCTGACGATCGAAAACGAGAAAGTGCCGTACATTCCGGCGGCGCAGCGGGTCGTGCTCGAGTGCATTGTTCCCGGGGCGCAGGATGGACACAGCGTGTGGCGCGTCGTGGGTCATTATGGGTTCATGGAACAACCCGACATCCAGGAAATGATGCGCCTCTGCGGGGATCAGGGCCTGAAGCTCGACCCCATGCAGACGAGCTTCTTCCTCGGGCGCGAGACCGTGATTCCCGGCAATCGGTACTTTGCGACATGGCGGGCCAAGCTCTTTGCCCTGCTCTCGCGGAACGCGCAGAGTGCCGTCGCCTATGATAACATTCCTCCTGGCCGAGTCGTCGAATTTGGCATTCAGATCGAACTCTGACATTGTTTTCCCGCATCCCCCGACCTTTTCTCCCTGACATGAACCGATTCCGATTTCTGGCGCTGCTGCTTGTCTGTCTGCCTGTGGCCGTCTCCGCGCAGGAAGCGGGAGGGGATGAAATGTCTGCCGAGCAGGTCATTGACCGCGTGCTCATGAGCCGGGCGCTTCAGAATGCCGAGGAACTGAAGGGAAGCTTCAGCAAGGGGAAGACGACCGTCCCCTTCGCGATCCGGCTCGACAAGGACCTCATCCGGTTCACGTTTGATAAGCCGAAGCAGGTCATCAGTCTCAATGTGACCGAGAAGGGGGCGCGGCTGACCGAAGAAGTGGCCGGCGGGAAGGCGCAGCCGGTGGCGACCAAGCGCTATGCGGAAGGCGTGCGCGGCACCGATCTGCGCTACGACGACCTTTCGCAGAGGTTTCTGTACTGGCCGAAGAAGGTACGGGCGGGCACGGAGACGATTCAGACGCGCAAGTGCGATGTCGTCGACCTCTACAATCCCGACAACCTTGGCGAGTACTATCTGGTGAGGGTCTTTGCGGACCGGGAATCGGGCGGCATGCTGCGCATGATGGGATACGACCGTGGCGGAAAGCTCATCAAGACCTGCGCGGTGACTTCCGGAATGAAGCTGAAGAGCGGGGCCACCGTGCTCAAGAGCATGGAGATTCTGCGGCATGAAGCCGGCAGCCGGAAGGTGGCCGGGGAAACGACCCTTGAGCTGCGCAAGCCCTGAGGGGCGCCGGTTGCGAGTCCCCTTGCACCGCGCCTGCCCTCCGGCACGGTGGCGGGCTCATGACGATTCCAGAATATCTCGGGCAGCAGCTGAACAAGGCCCTCGTGGCCGCGGGTCTCGATCTGCCTGATGGGTTCCGCGCCACGGTGACGCCGGCTGCGGACACACGCTTTGGCGATTACCAGACGAATGCAGCCATGGTGCTTGCGAAGCCCCTGCGGACCAATCCGCGCGCTCTCGCCCAGCAGATTGCGGACGTCATCGACACGGAAAACCTCACGGAGAAACCGACCGTGGCCGGGGCCGGTTTTCTGAACTTCACGATCCGTCCGGCCGCTTTGGCCGACCGCGTGGCGGCCCTGCTGAAGGACGAGCGGCTCGGCGTGGCGCGTCAGGATCCGCGGACCATTGTGATCGATTTCTCGGCTCCCAACGTGGCCAAGCAGATGCATGTGGGTCATATCCGGAGTACGATCATCGGCGACTGCCTTGCGCGCACTGCGAGGTTTCTGGGTCACCGGGTCATCACGGACAATCACATTGGCGACTGGGGTACGCAGTTCGGCATGGTGCTGTACGGCTGGAAGCGGGAACTGAACCGCGACGCTCTCGCTCACGATCCCATCCGGGAACTGCTGAGGCTCTACAAGGCCGTGAATGCCGAATCCAAGGCCGAAGAAGACGCGAAGGAACGCGGGGAACGGAACGACACGCCCACCCGCGACGCCTGCAAAGCCGAACTGGTCCGCCTCCAGGCCGGCGACGCTGAGAACCTCGCCATCTGGAAGCAATGCGTCGACGTTTCGCTCGAAGGATTGTCGGCGGTCTACGGCAAGCTCGATGTGACCTTCGATCATTTCCTTGGCGAAAGTCATTACAATGCGGCCCTGCCTGGCGTGGTGCAGGAATTGCTCGCGAAGGGGATTGCGCGGGAAAGCGAAGGCGCGGTCTGCGTCTTCTTCGATGACATTCCCGCCCTCGCGGACAAGGCCCCGTTCATCGTGCGGAAATCCGACGGGGGCTATGGCTATGCGACCACTGATGTGGCCACGGTGCTGCACCGCGTGCAGGAATGGAAGGCCGATGAAATCTGGTACGTGGTCGGCGCTCCTCAGGCACTCCACTTTGAACAACTCTTCGCAACCGTCCGCCGCATGGGCCTGCAGCCCGTCATGCAGCACATCGCCTTCGGCAGCATTCTCGGAGCCGATGGCCGCATGATGAAAACCCGCAGCGGCGAAAGCGTCGGTCTCCTCGAAGTGCTCGAGGAAGCCGAGGAACGCGCCCGCGCCACCGTCGAGGAAAAAAACCCCGACCTTTCCCCCGAAGAAAAGGCCGCCATCGCCACCGCCGTCGGCATCGGTGCCGTTAAATATCAGGAACTCAGCCAGGGCCGCCTCACGGATTACAAGTTTGTCTGGGACAAAATGCTCGCCTTCCAGGGAAATACGGCCCCGTACCTCCAGTACAGCTATGTGCGGACCCGGTCGATTTTCCGGAAACTCGAGGGAACCGCCGACCTCGCGGGTCCATACGAACTGAGCCAGCCCGAGGAACGCGAACTCGCCCTCCTGCTGAGCCGCTACGCCGAAGCCGTCCCCGCGGTGCTCGAAGATTTCCGCCCGAACGTCCTTGCCGGCTACGTCTACGATGTGGCGCGCGCCTTCCATTCGTTTTTCGAAGCCTGTCCCGTGCTCCGTGCCGAGGGTTCGGTCCGAGCCACCCGGTTGGCCCTCTGCGAACTGACTTCCCGGGTCCTCCGCAGCGGACTCGACCTGCTCGGCATCCGGGTCACCGAACGCATGTGAGCGGTCCGGCGGCCCGGCGGAACTGCCTGATGGAAAAGCTTGCCGAATTCCGCGGCTGCGGCCACATTTGCCAGATAGAGAATCCCACGACCCACGCTTTTGCCGAGATGAAAAAATTCCCATTTCCCCTGACTGTGCTCATTGCTGCTGCCGGGTTGTCCCTCTGCGGGATGGCTCATGCGCAGGAAGCCGCCGCGTTCCGCCGGTTCACTCTGAATGACGGCAAGACCTTCTACGCCGTGATCACGGCCAAGTCGTCGACCTCCGTCACCTTCAAGCTGCAGAATGGCAAGACGAGCACGCAGCCGATGCGCGCCCTCAGCGAACCGGACGCGCAGTTCGTGCGCAAGTGGACGAAGTTCAAGGATGACCTCCTCAACAATGCGGAGTTCGCCTCGCTCACGGTCAAGGAAATGCTGGAACTGCGCGGCTACCAGTCATTCGAGTTCGACATCGAGGGAAATCACATCTTCGTGGACGGCGAAGTCGGCGGCAAGAACATGCGCTTCATGATCGATACCGGCGCGCATTCGTCGATCATCCACGATGGTTCGGCCAAGGAGGCTGGTCTTGAGATCGGGCCGTACGATCAGGAAATCCGCGGGGTGGCGGGGTCGCAGAAGGCGGCGGTGACCCGCATCAGTGTGCTCAAGCTCGGCGATACGGTGGTCGAGAACCGCAAGCTGCTGGCCACGGACTTCATTCCGATCGGCGGCGGGCCCGGGCAATTTGAAGTGATCTTCGGAGCGGACTTCCTGCGCGAACTCGATGCGGTCATCAGCTACCGCGAAGGCCGGATCTTTCTGAAGCCGGACAACATCGTGAAGAAGGGAGCGCCAGCCGGCAAGCCTGCCGATGCGGCGGCGGCCCCGAAGGCGGATTTCCGCCGCTGGACGAGTTCGGATGGCACGAAGAACTTCCAGGCCGCCCTCGTCGACAAGACGGACAAGGACGCCACCTTCCGCATGCAGGGCGATAAGCTCGTGAAGCTGGAACTCGACAAGCTCAGCGAAGGCGACCGCGAAGTGGTCGCCAAGTGGAGCAAGCTGCGCGATGATCTCGCGAAGAATCCCGAGTGGCGCACGCTCACGGTCAAGGAACTCCTCGAACTGCGGACGTACCAGTCTTTCGAATACCGTCTCGAAGGCAATCACATCCTCGTCGATGGCAAGATCGGCGACACGAAGACCCGCTTTCTCATCGATACGGGAGCCCATTCCTGCACGATGGATTACAAGTTCGCCAAGGAAATCGCCAAACTCGAAGTCGGAGAACTCGGCGAGACAAAGATCCGCGGGATTGGCGGGGAAGCCCCGGCCGCCTTCACCAAGATTCCCGTGATCACCCTCGGCGAGGCCGTCATCCGCGAACGCCAGGCTGTCAGCGCTGAAATCCACAAGCGGGCCATCGGCGGGGAAGGGAATCACGACGCCCTCTTCGGTGCCGAATTCCTCCGCGAACTCGACGCCGTCATCAATTACAAGGAAGGCCGCATGTTCCTCAAGCCGGACAACTCGGACAAGGAAGACGGCAAAAAGGAAGCCAAGCCGGAAAAGGAAAGCATCTGATTCCGGTTCCCAAGGCGGAGACAATTCATCAAAACGGAAAACCCCGGCGGACGAGATGATCCACCGGGGTTTTCTCTGGAAGGAATACCGCGCTTGGTCCCGTCACACCGGGCTGAGGGCGGCCCATTCCGGGCGCCATGCGGCGGGGCGGACCATGGCGGTGGCGGCGTCGTTGCCGGCGAATTTCATGGCGGCGGCATCGTAGCTGAGGCGCTCGCCCGGGAACCGCGGGAGCAAGC
>CAZSDE010000046.1:1241-5515 GCA_964605435.1 uncultured Akkermansia sp. | reverse complement strand
CATTTGCTTCGATATCGACTTCCCGGATGGTCCCGCTCGCCGCACGGTGTCCGATGGGGCGCAGTTGATTGTGGCACCGAGCATCGACGTCGAATCGATCTCCAGCGTCCGCAGCGCCTCGACGGTATTCAGGGCCGTCGAGAACCGGGTGGCGATGACGCCAAGCAGACCGATTTCCGAAAGGGCTCCGCCGTATTCGAAGGGGGAACCGGCGGGTTTTCCGGCGCGCACGGCATCGAGCCAGTCCTGCTGATGGTTGCCGTCGCGCACGCGTGGAATCGTTTCGTCCGGCTTCTTCACATCGCGTGCCTTCTGGACAGGAATGATGCGCCAGCCTCCGGCTCCGTGGGATCCGTGCATGATCTTGCCCTTGTCGCCGATGAGCACGGCACCGGTCCCGACGACCTTGCGGCACTGGCCTTCTTCTTCGAGTTCGGCGGGCGCGGGAATGCTGAATTCGCCATCGTGCCAGATCAGGCGGACGGCCGGACGTGATCCTGCGGCGGGGAATTCAAAGGTGATGCGTGTGCCTTTCGGATAGTACAGGGCGTGCTTCTCGGGGTTGTAATCCTTGCTGACTTCCGCGGTGATGGCCGTGGGCATGCCCAGTTCGAGGGCCCAGAAGGAAGGATCGACCACGTGACAGATCCAGTCGCCGATGCAGCCACCGCCATAGGCCATGTGCCCGCGCCAGTTGAAGGGCAGGAAGCGTGGGTGGTAGCCCCGTTCCGCCACCGGGCCCTGCCAGAGTTCCCAGTCGAGTTCCTTGGGAATGTCCTCGGTCTTGGTGAGTTCAGCCGCATGATCCTGCTGTGCGTAGACATCCTTGAAGGCGTCGCATCCGCAGTGAATTTCCGTGACATTGCCGATCGCTCCCGAACGCACCATTTCCACCAGTCCGCGGATACTGCCGGACGAATGCCCCTGATTGCCGACCTGAGTCACAAGATTCTTCTCAGCTGCCATCCTGCGCAGCGCCCGTAGTTCCGCCACGTTGTGCGCTAGCGGCTTCTCGCAGTAGACATGCTTGCCCAGCCGCATCGCTGACATCGAAGCCGTGAAGTGAGTGTGGTCCGGCGTCGCCACCAGCACCGCATCAATGCCGTCCGCCATTTCATCGAACATCTTCCGGAAATCCCGGAAGCGCTTCGCCTGCGGATGCTTTCCAAAGCTGTCCGCCGCCCGTCGGTCATCGACATCGCACAGGGCGACCACATCCTCATGCGCCATGCCCCCGAGGTCGGCTCCACCCTGGCCACCGCAGCCGATCACCGCCAGCCGGATACGGTTGTTAGGCGTTTCCTGCTTTCCCTGCGCACGGAGCACCCCCGGTCGCACAATCTGGAATCCAAAGGCAGCAGCAGCAGGAAGAAAAGTTCGGCGTCTCATGATTATTCAGTTATCGCCGGATCGCCCGTCTCATGGCAATACCGCATTGCCGTGGCGACCCGGAAAGTTTGCCGGGCCACCAGCTTCCCGCTGGCCAGGTCTGCGGCGAGCCGGTCAGTTCCGCAGAGAGCGCCGATGGATCAGGGAGCGAGGTTGATCCTGTGTGGTGTCGCTTCCCTGTTGCCGGCGGCGTCGGTGGCTTCGGCGGTGATGGCGTCCGCTGCGGGGAGAGAGAGTTCCCAGTCGGCCACGCCGTGCTGCTGGCTGGTGATGGTGGCGGGGGAACCATTGATGGTGATGGCCTGCACGGATTCATTGTCGTGCGAGACCCCGCGGACGGTGAGTTTTCCTTCGCTGCGGTGGATCTCTGTGATCATGGTGGCGGGCGGGAGGTCGTCGACTGGGCGGAGCAATTCCGGGAATTCGTAGTTCAGGGTCCGCGAGGCGACGACATCCGGTCCGGTGAATCCATCCATGGGAGCGTAGCCGCGTTTGGCAAGCTGATCCGGAAAGTGACGGCTGACCACTTCGATGGTCTGGCCGTCTGTGGCCGGGGATGGATGGAAGATGTAGACGACCGGATGCTGGCGTGTTTCGCTGCGCGGGCCGCCGCCGAGGTCGACGACCTTGCTTTCGGAACGGCAGTTTTCGATGACGAGACCGCGGAAGTGGCCGGTGACTGATTCCGGGGCTGTGCAGGCCAGTTGGATAAGGGGATCGCGTCCGGTGCGGCAATTGCGGAGCGTGACCTCATCCATGGTGAAGTTGCCGTACTGGATGCTTTCGTCGTCGTGGCCGCGGTTGATGGGTTCGCTTTCCACGGTGTCGAGGGTGATGTGGCGGTAGACATGGTGGTCGTAGTCCGGGTGGTAGATGCCGTAGACGGCGCGCTGCACATGGAGACCGTCGCAGAGGAAGAAGCGGAGATTCGGACGGAGCGAGTAATGGGTTTCCCATGCCCGCAGCTGACGGACGATGAAGGGATGGTGTCGGTCGCTGCGGTGGTGGCGTCCATCGTCGTCGCCGAGATTGAAGCTGTAGAGGCCTTCGGTGTGCGATTCATTGGCCTCGAAGCGGAGGAAGGGAAGGTGACGCACGTCCGTGTCCTGCGGCTTTCCATCCGGCTGCGGCAGTGACAGGACCGGGCTGAAGTTGCTGGACTGGCGGACTTCGAAGCGGAAGCCATAGCGGTCATTTTCGCAGGCGACATTCCGGGTGAAGGCGTTTCTGCCATTGGCCCACCAGAAGCCTGCTCCGTCATTGGGATCGAAGGGGAGGGCCTGTTTCGGGAGGCGCGGGGCCGCGGTGGCCTGGACCGCGAGATTGCGGTCGAGCAAGTTCCATTGTTCTGTGGCGTCTTCGAGGAAGAAGCCATGGCCTTTGGACTGATAACCGACGCAGTCGCGTACGAGGAGGTGATCGGTTCCATGGATGGTGATCCAGCGGTTGTGGCTGTCCCAGATGCTGGCTCCGGTGACGCCGCTGCCGCGCATGGTGTTTCCGGCGAGGTGGAAATGGATGGCGTATTTCCCGAGGAGGCCGGCTTTGCCGAGATGACGGAATTCGGCGTAGCTGATGCCGCCGGCGGAATCGCGGTGGTACATGGTGTGGCCGCGGACGCCGTCGGGTTGGGCGCTTTCGATGACGACATTGCGGCTGAGAAGGGCCGCTTCCGACTGGCGGAAGGATTCGCCGAGGTGGTGGGAATCGAGGGGGCGGTCAAGGGTCAGGCGCTGGCCCTCAATGGCGGCAACGACACGACGTTCCGTGGCTCCGCCGGCTGCGGTGCCCTGCGCCTTCGTGAATTCCGCTTCGAGCGATCCCGTCACAATGATCTGCTGGCCGGTCCGCCAGCCAGTGGGAACTTCGGCGAGGGTGATTTCGCGGGAACCGGGCTTGGCCGTGGCTGCCAGCTTGAGCCATGTGCGGGGCAGGGGACTGCCGTGGACGTCCCAGCGTCCGCCGCAGGCCACAATGGCAGGCAGCGTTTCCGGATTCATGCCCGGGAAGTGACGGAGCCGGATGCGGGCCGAAATTCCCGCGGGAATCGGCTGCGCGCGCGTGCCGATTTCGAGCGCGGGAAGCGAGCCGTCCGCCGGCGTCTCCGGGGCTTCCTCATGGCAATCGAAGCCATCTTCCGAGCACGTACTGCCCGGGGAAATGCGGATCAGTCCCGCCGTGAGCAGCGTGTTGCGGTCGCGCGAAAACGTCAGTGTTCCCGCCACGTGGACGACGCGGAAGGCATCGTCCGACGCGACATCGTACACCACCGTGTGGCCTTTTTGAATCTGGACCGACTCCCCATCGCGGGGAGGTTTGCCATTCCATGTGGCCGGGTCCGACCATGGGCCGCTGCGGGCGGAACTGGCATCGAAGGCAACGGGAGCGGCGTGGGCAGCCGTGGCCAGCAGAGGAATGAGAAGGGCGCGCATGTTGCCGGGAGGATCCGGCAGAGCATGCGCGCCCGGCAACACCGCAGGCGCGTGGGCCTGCTGGTGTGATGGTGGGATTACTTCGCGGCTGCGGTGGCCGGAGCGTAGCCCGCCACGGGATTACCGGCTTCGTCCAGCTTGCCGCAGGCCCAGAGGAGACCGCGGGTCACGAGGTTGAGGTAGCGGTCGTCCGCTACCGTTTCGTTATTGTGGCCGAGGCTCGTGCTGAAGATGCGGGTCTTTTTCTCCCCGTATTCGTGCGACCAAACGACCACGGTTTCCTGGTTGTCCTGTTTGCCTTTGGCTAGCGTGGTGGCCGTCGGATACACCTGGATGTTGTTGTAGAGTTCTTCCTTGATGGTCGTCCAGTTGGCGAGGCCTTTGGTGGCGGGGTGCTTGTCGTCCGTGTAGGTGACGTCGATGGGTTTCTGGGGACCGTGGCCGGTGCTCTGG
>CAZSDE010000046.1:0-1231 GCA_964605435.1 uncultured Akkermansia sp. | reverse complement strand
CATGGCGTCGGTCGATCCCGGGGTGACGGGTTTGGCGATCTGGCCGACGCGGTAGCAATGCATGGCGCAGTGCAGATTGACGGCCGGGACCCCGTTCTTGTGGGCGTCGAGGATATTCTGGACATAGGCCGTATCCTTGATGTCGGCCGAGCATTCGTCATGAATGACCACGTCGTAGTTCTTCGCCCAGTCCTTGCCTTCGTAGCAGGGGAACTTCGCCTTCGTGCTGCTGTCAGGGGAATAGCAGACCGTCACTTCAATATTGGCGCGGCTCTCGATGCCCGCCTTGAGCAGATCCTTCTGTGTCTTGTAATCGTGACAGCAGCCGCCGATCACGAGAAGGGCCTTGAGGGGAACTGGCTTGCCTTTGGTTTCAGCGACCGAAGGCATGCTCAGGAAAGCAGCCGATCCGAGCACGAGGGAGGCGGCGGCGAAGGGGAGGAGTTGGCGTTTGTTCATGGAAAAGAATGCAGTGAAATGACTCGGTTGGCCTCAGGCGAAGAGAGACGTGACCGCCTGTGCTTTGACGAGTTCCCGGGGCTGGTTGAGGTGATTGTAGACGATGGTTTCCGGAGCGATGCCGAAGGCGTGGTAGATCGTGGCGAGGAGTTCGCCTGGGTGAACGGGATTCTCGAGCGGGGCGCTGCCCGTCTTGTCGGAACTGCCGTGAACGTAGCCCCGCTTGATCCCTGCACCGGCGATGATGCTGGTGTAGCAGTACGGCCAGTGGTCGCGTCCGTCCGGGCTGTTGTCATTGCCGCTCGTGCTGACGCCCTTCTGCGGGCTGCGGCCGAATTCGCCAACGGCCACCACGAGAGTTGAATCCAGGAGGCCACGCTGGTCGAGGTCTTCAATGAGAGTGGACAGCCCACTGTCGAGCATGGGGGCGGCCTGATCCTTCATGCGCTGGAAGAGGCCGGTGTGGCAATCCCATGAATGGTTGTCGCTGTTGGCGACCTTGGGCCAGATGACTTCGACGACCCGGGTGCCGGCTTCGACGAGGCGGCGTGCGAGGAGGAGGCTTTGGCCGAAGGTATTGCGGCCGTAGGAATCGCGCAGTTTATCCGGTTCGCTGCTCAGGGCGAAGGCATCGCGGGCGCGGCCACTCACGATGAGATTGAGAGCGCGGTCGTAATAATCGTCGAGCTGCCATGACGAGACCGCTTTTTCCATGTCCTTCATCTGACTGGAAAGAGCGTCGCGCAGCCGGGCGCGGCGCTGAAGGCGGACC
>CAZSDE010000045.1:10592-13261 GCA_964605435.1 uncultured Akkermansia sp. | reverse complement strand
CAATTGCCAGTACAACAGTTCCAGTGACGGCCAGCGGTTTTCCGGAACCATGGTGTACGGCGGGAAGGTTTATGACCACATTCAATTCAAGAACCGGGGGATTGGTTCGACCTATGTGAGCGGCAAGAACAAATGGGCCTTCTACTTCAACCGTGCCCGCAACATCCGGGTGAAGGACAACTGGGGCCGTTATTATGACCAGACGTGGAACAGCATGAGCATGGATGCGGCGGCTTCGCCCTGGTGTGCAGTGCACCGCGGAATGGCGGGCGTCGAGGAAGTGATCAGCTACCGGATTTATGAACTGTGCGGCGTGCCGGCCCTGCGCACGCATTTCGTGCACTGGCGGGTCATCGATGCGGCGGCAGAGACCGGAGCCAATCAGTATGATTCCGATTTCTGGGGACTCTACACGGGGATGGAGCCGTACGAAGGAGCCTTTCTGGACGAACGGGACCTGCCCGATGGCAACATCTACAGCATCGAAGGCTACGGAGCCGACAAGAAGCACCAGTCCGAGAGTCAGGTCAGCGACAACTCCGACTGGACAGCCTTTGCGGCGGGCACCACGCAGTCGGGACAGACTGAGGCGTGGTACCGTGCCAATCTCGATATTCCGGCGTACTGCACGTTTCAGGCCCTCAATCGCTATGTGGCGAATGTGGACATCCGTGGAGGGGACAACTACCGGGCGTATCATCGGCCGGCTCCGCCGCTGGGTGACAACCGCTGGGTGATCATGCCCTATGATCAGGACATGATGTTTCTGCCGGCGCATCACTGGGCGGCCACCCTTGATGGGACGGTATGGCCGGGGGTATCCAATCAGTGGCTGGCGGTGACGCGGCGGCCGGCCATTGCGGTGGAGTTCCGGAACCGCTGCCGGGAACTGCTGGATCTGCTGGCGTCTGATCCTGCGCCGAATGGCGGGCAGATGGCGCAGTTGATTGACGAGTATGCGCAGATGGTGAATCCGGCGGGTCAGGCTCTCACGTGGGCGGATGCGGATGCGGCCCTGTGGAACATGCATCCGCGGACAGCGGGCACGGCTGGCACGGCGAGTGGCTATACCAATCACAAGAGCAACTTCTTCCGGGCGACCTTTGCCGATGAACGCGGGGCTCCCATGGGAGTGGTGACAAGGTGGACGCGGCGGCTGCCGGATCCGGATGGCGATGGATTCGGCGATTTCGAGGGCCTTATGGCGTACCTGACGTCGTTCAGCACGAATGCGTGGCCGGGGGGCACCTGGGTGCGGAGCAACGGGAGGCCGGAGGGCTACGGCTACAAGTTTCTGGAATGGGAATCGCTTTATGGCGGGCTGGGGCTTAATCCGACCACGCCGGACCTTTCCTTTCCAGCGCGGCCGGTGATCTCCTATGCCGGTGCGGCGGGGTATCCGGCGTCGGGGCTGGAGTTCACGAGTTCGGCGTTTGTGCCGGCTTCCAATGGGACGGTTTTCGGCGGAATGCAGTGGCGGGTCGGGGCAGTGGCGGCTCCCGGGGTGCCTGGGTATGTGCCGGGGGAACCACGCAGGTATGAAATCGAGGACGTCTGGACCTCGGGAGTGCTGCCGGTTTTCTCGGCATCGGTGAAGGTGCCGGTGACGGTGGTGCGGCCTGGGTGGACGTACCGGGCGCGGGTACGGCACCGCGATGCGAACGGGCGTTGGTCGCGCTGGTCCGAGCCGGTGCAGTTCACGGCTGGGGTGCCAGATGTTTCGCTTTTCCGGCGGAGCCTTGTGATCAGCGAGGTGAATTACCATCCGGCACCGGTGACGGCGGCGGAGGCAGCGGCCGGGATTCTGGACAACGGGCAGTTTGAATGGATTGAGCTGCGCAATGTGAGCGGTGCGGCCGTGCCGATGGACGGTCTGCGCTTCACCAAGGGGATTGATTTTGATTTTCCGGCCGGCTGGGTGATTCCTGCGGGTGGTTTTGCCCTCGTGGTGAAGGATGCGGCGGCCTTCCGGCAGCGCTGGGGATCTGGACTGGATGGGATCCTTGCGGGAACGTTTGCATCGGGCAGTCTCAGCAATGCGGGGGAAGAACTGAAGCTGAGCTACGGGGCCGGCACGGAAGTCATTGGATTCACCTATGGAGACCGGGCACCGTGGCCGGAGGCCGCCGACGGCCTTGGTGCGACGATGGTGCTGCGGGCTCCGGCCGCGCTGCCGGATCATGCGGTTCCGGAGAATTGGCGTGCCAGTGCGCGGATGGGCGGCAGTCCGGGAGCGGACGATCTGATTTCCTATGCCACGTGGGCTGCAGAGTATCCCGGGCTGGGCGGGCCGGGGGCGGATGACGATGGCGATGGCTATGTGAACCGGCTGGAGTATGCCTTTGGCGGGCATCCGCAGCAGCCCGGGGTGCCGCGTCTGCCGGAAGCTGAGGTGCTCGCCCAGGGAGAGGGTCGGTTCCTTGCGCTCACGCTGGAGCGCCGTACCGATGCCGGCGATCTGCAGTACGTTCCCGAGATGTCGGAGGATCTGGCCGAGTGGAAGCCGCTGGACGTGCTGGTATCGCGGACTCTGCGCCCCGATGGCACGGCCACCGAAGTCTGGCGGTCCAGCGCGGCGGTCGCGGGAGAAGCGCGGGTTTTCGGGCGTGTGCGGATTCCCTGAACGGGCCCGCTCATCCGGGCATCAGGCTGGGGAAGGAGGCGCGAGG
>CAZSDE010000045.1:4720-10582 GCA_964605435.1 uncultured Akkermansia sp. | reverse complement strand
CTGCGGCGGCGCAGTTCCGCGAGGGTCCATGCGTATTCGCGTTCGAGCTGGTCTTCGACGGAGGCGGCGCGGAGATCCGGCGGGAGGACTTCCCATGTGTAGGTTTCCATTTCGAGGTGCTGGCATAGCCCAGGATGATCCGCGAGGACGTCGAGGGTGCCGGTGAGGTGATCGGCGGTGGTTTCGAGATGTTCCTGCGGCGGGGCGTGGAGCGGCACATGGAAGTGGACCCGCCATTCTTCGATTCCGCGTCGCTGCGGGTCGCTTGCGAGGGCCTCTGGAAGGTCGGCATGACGTTCGAGGACACCATCCTCGCGGCGTGCGATCACCTGATGAAAGTAGACCTCGTCGCGGAACGATTCCATGAGGCGGAGGGCCGCGGTGGTCGGTGCGAGGCGGAGCGCCGAGCTGAGATGGAGCTTGCTGATGCGGATTCCGGCGTCGCCGAGAGCCTTGAGGGCGCTCGCGGGGTTTTCGTATTCGACGGCAAAGTGGCAGGTATCGTAATTGATTCCGAGGCAGCGCTGAATGTCCTCGCTGCGGCCGAGCTGCTGGAAGAGGGCGATGGATTCCGGAGAATTCTCGATCCAGCCGAGCGGTTCCGGTTCGAGGCCGAGGTGCAGGTCCTGGCCGGTGCGGTCCGCGAAGCGGGCGAGCCATGCGGCGTGGCTGCGGAGATTCTGCCGGATGAGGTCGGCGTGCGGTTCGTCGGGGACGAGGGATTTGTGACTGCCCGGGACGGTGCTGACGCTGCCCGACAGACCATGTGGAAGCAGGTCCGAGAGGATGCGGAAAAGCGATTCTGTGTATTCCGTGCGGAGCGCGGTGCTCCAGTCCGGCTGGAAGACCTGTTCCTTGACGCGGCTGCCGTGGAATTTGCCGTAGGGAAAGCCATTGATGGTGAAAACGTAGCAATCGTGCCGGTCGAGCCAGCGCTGGAAGGCGAGGCGGGTCTCGCGGTCGAGGAGGTCGCGGGCTGCAGCGGCTCCGAGGCGGAGGCCGATGGCGTACGGCTGGCGCGGGGCGACGCGCTGGCGGACGCTGAGGGTGTGGCGTTCGAGGGCGGCCATGGTTTCCGCCCATGATTCGCCGCGGTGGATATTTGTGCAGTAGGCGAGGTGGATGCCGTGGAGCAGTTGCATGGAGGGTGGCAGAAATGGTGGGCGCGGCGGTCCGGGCAAACGGGAAAGCGCTTCCGCAATCGGCGCAGGCCCGGCATTGACGGGGGGCGGCCTCTCCGCTTCCATCCCGGCCAATTCTCCTTCCTTCACACCATGCTATTCATCGGAATCGACAGCGGCACGCAGAGCACCAAGGCCATCATTCTCGACGCCGGCAGCGGAGCCATCGTGGCTCACGCCGCGGAACAGTACGATGTGATTCCCGGGCTTCCGGCCGGCCACATGGAACAGCATCCGCAGACATGGATGGATGCCACGGAAAAGTCCGTGGAAGCCTGTCTGGCGGCCATCGGGCCACGCCGTGCGGAAATCCGGGGCATCGGAGTCAGTGGTCAGCAGCATGGCATGGTGGCGCTCGACCGCGACAGGCAACCGGTGCGGGCGGCCAAACTATGGTGCGACACGTCGACGGCGGCGGAATGCGATTTGCTGGCGCAGGCTTTCGGCGGTGCGGCTGGCTTGATCGCGAAGGCCGGCAATGCGGTGCCGCCTGGCTTCACGGCTCCGAAGATTCTGTGGATGAAGCGGCACGAGCCGGAGAATTTTGCGCGCACGGTGTCGGTGCTGCTGCCGCATGATTATCTGAACTTCCGGCTCACGGGGGTGCAGCGGATGGAGTATGGCGATGCCTCGGGTACGGGCCTGCTCAATGTCCGCACGAGGACGTGGGACCGGGAACTGATGGAGTTCATTGATCCCCGGCTGGGCGAGATGCTTCCGGAGGTCGGTTCGTCCCTTGTGCGGCACGGTGTCCTCTGCGGGGAACTGCAGAAGAAGTGGCAGTTGCCCGACGGTGTGGTCGTCAGTGCGGGCGGAGGCGACAACATGATGGGGGCCATCGGGACGGGGAATGTACGCCCGGGGGTGGTCACGGTGAGCCTCGGCACCAGCGGAACAGTCTTTGCCTGTGCCGGATCGCCCGTGATCGATCCTCAGGGTGAAGTTGCGGCGTTCTGCGACAGTGCGGACCAGTGGATGCCGCTCGTGTGCACCATGAATGTGACCGTGCTGACCGAGCAGATGCGCGATCTGTTTTCATGGGATCTGCCCGCTCTGGAATCGCACATCCGGGCCGTCCCGGCCGGGGCCGATGGCCTGATTTTCCTCCCGTATCTCAATGGCGAGCGGACTCCGAACCTTCCGGGCGGCACGGGCGTGCTCTTTGGCATGCGCACCGGCAACACGACGCCTTCGCATCTGGCCCGGGCGGCCGTGGAAGGAGTCACCGTCGGCCTTGCGTACGGACTGCAGCGCTTCCGGGAACTGGGCGTCAATCCGTCCGAGATCCGTCTGACGGGTGGCGGCAGCAAGAGTCCGGCATGGCGTCAGGTCGTCGCCGATCAGTCATCTGACCGACCGGCTGGTGGCCCTTGATGAAGGCACGCGCTGCGAACCTTCGCCGGAGGCGCATGCGCTCTATCGCGGGCAGCTGGAACGTCAGATGAAGCTGACGCGTGATCTGCAGGGAGCCGGCTGGCTGTGAGGGCCCGGAAGAGCCATGTAATGGGCCGTCCGGGCGTTCTGCGGATCGGGGACAATTGAGATTGATTTAGCAGGGGGTTCCGATACGATCGCGCTCCCTGTGTCCGGGGGAAAGTGTCCGAGCCAACGTTGTCCAACTGATTTCCGTCATGAGCGAGTCTGACTCCATTGATTTGTCGCAGCTGCAGAATCTCCAGTTCCGGCCGGACTGGGTCGAGGATCTGTCCGGGAAAGAGACGGGAGAAGTGGTGTGGGGCAAGGTTTCGCCTGAGGTACTGCGGCGGGAGCGCGGGCAGGACGATGGCCGTGGGCGGCGGGGGCCGCGGGATGACCGCAGGGGGCCGGGTGGAGGGGATCGCCGTGGACCACGTCCGGGTGGGCCAGGTGGACCGCGTCCGCAGGGGCAGGAGAACCGAGGGCCGCGTCCGCAGGGTGAACGCCGGGGGCCACGGCCGGAAGGGCCGCCGCGGGGAGATCGTCCGCCGGGGGACCGCCGGGAATTCCGGGGGGGGCCGAGGGGGCCGCGTCCGCAGGGGCAGGAGCATCACCGTGGGCCGCGTCCACCGTTCCGGGAGGGACCTCCGCCCCTTGAGGGCTGGGAAGCGCGTCTCGTGGCCGATCCGCGGTCGGTTGAGGCGGTGGCACGCCAGATCAAGGCGTCGGGCCGGGCATATTCTGTTTTCGATGTGGCGAGGTTGTTTCTGCAGGACCGGGCACGGTTTCTGGTCAGGATGCGGGTGGCACGGCCCCGGCAGCCGCAGGCGAAAGGGGAGGCTCCCCCGCCGCCCGCGCCCGAGGTGTTTCAGTGCATGGCGGATGGATCGCTGTGGAGCGGTCGGGAGGATGCGATTCGGCATCTGCTGTCGTCCCCGGCTCTTGATGCGTTCTACCGGACCGAGGCGGTGACGCTGGAGGCTCCGAAGGGAAATTTTTCGGCGGTGGCCGTCTGTGGGTTTTCCGGAGCGATCCTTGGTCCGCCGAACCATCATGATTTTCAGCGGAACGTGGCCCGGCTGCACCGTGAGCGTTTCAGCCATATGCCGCTTGATCGATACAAGTCGCGCATCCGGGTTGAGAAGGATGAGGCGACGCTGGCCCGCTGGCAGGAATCGCAGACCAGTTCGCAGCAGTTCATTCCATTGCTGCCCGAGGTGCCGGAGGGTGGCGAGGCTCCTGCTCCGCTGAAGAATGCGGCCGAGATGGAAGCGCATTTCCGGGCGAATCATGCGGCTGAGGCGGTGCGGGCGGTGACGGATGTGACTGTGCCGGGGAACATTCCGGGGCGGAAGCTGTCGCCGCCGCTGCTGGCCCTGCTGCGCAGTGAAGTCGAGCGGCAGCAGCGGTTTCCGATTCAGCTTGTGCAGGATCTCTGCCGGGATCTCGAGCGGGCCGGGCTGAGGTTTTTCAAGAAGGACCGCAAGACGACCTTTGTGTCGCGCAACCGGCCGCATTTTCTCGCGGACGACGTCGTGCTCGGCGACCGGGTGCGGTCGATTGTGGAGATGGTGCGGGCGAATCCTGGGATCACGTACACGCGGCTGGTCTCGACGCTGGCTCCGCACATCGAGGTGCGGTCGGGCGAGGCTCCGGCGATGCCGAGCACGACACCGGTGGAAGAGGCTGCAGAGGGCGAGGTGCCGGCCGCTCCGGCGGTGCCTGAAGCTGTGGTGGCGGAAGCGGTTGCTGCGGTGGAGGAAGTGCCGGCGGTGGTGACGGA
Source organism: uncultured Akkermansia sp. (assembly GCA_964605435.1). GTDB lineage: Bacteria > Verrucomicrobiota > Verrucomicrobiia > Verrucomicrobiales > V1-33 > V1-33. The sequence goes on along the minus strand of CAZSDE010000045.1, from coordinate 6,202 downwards.
GACTGTGGAGGAAGCGCCGGCCGTGGAAGCAGAGGCAGCTTGTGTGGTGGATGCGGTGGTCCCTGGGGAAGATTCGGCTGGCGCGGCTGTCTTTGATGGAGCGGTTGGCGATGGTTCCGGGGAAGCCGTGGCGCAGGAAGCTGAAGCAGTTGCTTCCGCAGCGGCGGCCGAGCCTGTGGCCGCAGAAGCGACTGAGGCAACTCCGGCTGCTCCGGCTGCTCCGGCTGTGGTTCTGAGTCCGGAGGAAATTGCGATTCTTCAGGATCTGCGCTGGCTCGTGGGTGAGGGATATGTGACCGAGTTTCAGGCGGGAGAACTGCACGTGCTCGGGCGTCCACCGGTGCCGTCGGCATCCCCGCGGGGAGCAGCAGCAGCGCAAGCCCCGGCAGAGGCTGGAGAGGCTGCCGCCGCCGTTGCGGAATCAGTGGCCGCCGCCGATGCGGCGAGTGGAGTCGTGGAGGCTGCCGCTGGTGAAGCGGAGACTCTGCTGGTGGCTCCGGAGCAAAGTTCCCCCGCTGACGCGGTCTCCGGGCCAGGCGACGCCGCTGCGGAGGAGAGCCTGCCGCAGTGTTCGCTCGATGGCACGTGCCGGATGCCGACGGTTCCGGATGCGACGGCGCAGGAAGGTTCCTGAGGTGCCCGCAGAATTCGCTCGGCAGACAGGGCAGTGGTCCGTGTTTCCTTTGCCGTGCCCGGATGTGGGGTGGCACGATCCGTGCATTCAGGGGGCTGCGCTGCCCGGCAGTGTCCGGGGAATGAAACTTTGCTTTGCCGGGACCTGGTTCTGCCACGGTCCAGCGGATCCCTGACGGTCAGGGAGTCGACACGGTGAGGGTGGCGTCGGCGCTCACGGAGGGATCGCGCCCCGTCACGGGCCATGCGGCCTTGATATTGAGGCGTGCGGGAGGTTCGGCGAGGATCCTGCTTTCGGTGGCGGAACTGATGGCGTGCTCGCCGTAGACGAGGGGCAGTGCGGTGAAGACCATGCTGCTGTCGGGGAGCCGCTGGACATTGAGCAAGGCCGCGTGAACCTTCCGGCGGACGCCCGCCTCGGCGGCGTCGATTTCGATGATGTCACCGGGCCCGAATTTCGCTTTGGGCATCTTCTTTGTCGGGAGGATGTATTCGAGGATCACGGAACGGTCTTCCGATCCGTCGTCGGCAAGGGCCACGGCCCGGGCAACCACGCCGCTGGTGAAGGCATCGGTTGGCTGGAGGGGCCGGGCATGGAGGATGCGGAAGCGGCCCCGCACATAGATGGGACGGTCATCGCGGTAATTGGTCAGGTAGGCACGGCGCAGTTCACTGCTTTTCTCGCCGAGGCTTTCCGGAGAGAAATTGCCGAAGGTTTCGCGCAGTTCCATGCGGGTGAACGCCTTGCCGGTGGGGGCGTCGGCATCCGTGAAGCGGCGGATTTTCTCGAGTTTATCAAATCGGCTGAGCAGTTCGTAGTGCATCGGCTTCTCCGGGTGGCTGAAGACC
>CAZSDE010000045.1:0-4710 GCA_964605435.1 uncultured Akkermansia sp. | reverse complement strand
ACCATGAGAAGGCGGCGAATCCGAGGAGGATGGTGATGGCGACAGCCCACCAGAAGATTCCGCCGTCAGTCCGCTGCATGGTGCCACCGGCGGAGCGCGACCATGCACCTCTGGGGGCCTGCATGAATTCGACTCGGGGTGGGCGCATGGAAGTGGCGGGTGAGTGCTTGTGGAGTCAGGCTGGGGTGGCGCAGGGCTCGCCTTCCGGGATCGGTTCGTTTCCGGCGGCTTCCGGAACAGGTTCGAACGAAGTACCGCATCCGCAGCTCCTCGCGGCATTGGGATTGACGATGCGGAATCCGGCGTCGGCTAGGTCGTCGGCGTAGTCGAGCGTGCAGCCGGACAGGTAGGATGCGGCCTGAGGATCAACGAAAACCTGAGCGCCCGGGTCTCCGATGATGTCATCACCTTGTTCCGGGGCCTGCACTTTCATGACGTACTGAAGACCGGCGCAGCCGCCGCGGGCGACGCCCAGCCGCAGTCCGGCCCCTTTTTCCGGGTGTTGTCCGAGGATCAGGCGCAGCTGGGCCACGGCGGAGGCTGTCAGGCGGATCATGATGGCACGGAGGAAGTCGGATTGGACGGGAAATGGTCTGGTGGTCAGGGGCCATTTCTGTCTTTTCTTACGGAAATCAAACGCTTCTCTTGTCTGGCGATGCAAAAAATCAAGGTAATGAGCGAGGTGCTGGCCAGCCAGGTGGCGGCCGGGGAGGTTGTGGAGAGGCCGGCCTCGGTGGTGCGGGAATTGGTGGAGAACAGCATTGATGCGGGGGCGGGGCGGATTGATGTGCTTGTGAGGCGCGGAGGAACGGCGCTGATCCGGGTGGTGGATGACGGGATGGGCATGGGGCGGGATGATGCGATGCTTTGTGTGGAGAGGCATGCGACCAGCAAGATCCGGACCAGCGGGGACCTTGCGGCGATCCGGACGATGGGATTCCGAGGGGAGGCGCTGCCGAGCATTGCGAGTGTTTCGCGGTTTGTGCTCAGAACGCGGGAGCGGGAAGCGCTGCATGGGACAGAGGTTGTGGTGGATGGGGGGCAACTGGTGGCGGTGAGCGACGCAGGCGAGGCACCGGGGACGCAGGTTGAGGTTCGGTCGCTTTTCTACAATGTGCCGGCGCGGAGGAAGTTCCTGCGGGCGGAGGCGACGGAATTCAGCCACATTGAGCAGCAGGTGAGGGTGCATGCGCTGGCGTATCCGGAACTGGCGTTCAGTCTGACGCATGATGAACGGCTGGTGTTTCAGCTGCCGGGTGGCAGCGGGTTGCTGGAACGGATCCGTGGGCTGGCGGGGGTGGAGGTGGCGGAACGGCTGCGGGAGATACCGGAAACAACGGAAGCCGGCATCACGGTTCAGGGGTTTCTCGGGGAACCGGGGACGAGCCGGTCGAATCGGTCGCTTTGTTATTGTTTTCTGAACCGGCGGCCGGTGGAGAGTGCGGTCTTCACGATGGCGCTGCGCGGGGCTTATGGGGAGGCGCTGCCGCGGGGGCAGTGGCCGGTGGCCTTTCTGTTCATTGGAATCGATCCCGGGGAAGTGGATGTGAATGTGCATCCGGCGAAGCGGGAGGTGAGGTTCCGCAGCAGTCAGGCGGTGCAGGCGGCGCTGACTTCGGTTTGTGCGGCGGCCTTGCAGGGACGGCGTTCCGTTCCGGTTTCGGATCCTGTTCCGGTGGTGGTTCCGGTGGCTCGGTGGGTGGTGCCGCCGGAGCAGCGGCCCCTCATTCCGGAGCCGGAGCAGCGGGCGCTGCGGCACGACTGGTCGGATTTTCCGGCGGCGGCTGTCGCTGCGGCGGCTATGGCGGCAGGCGGAGGCGAGGGAGCACCGGCGGATCCGTCGAAGGCGGTGGCGACCGTGCGGGTTCCGGCGGAGGTGCCGTTCCGGATGCTGTCGCGTCTGGGGGAGGTCTACTGGCTGATGGAAGGCGAGGAGGGTCTGGTGGTGCTGGATTGCCGGGCAGCACGGGAACGGATTCTTTACGAGGAGGCGAGGGCCCGGCGGTCGGGCGAACCACTGGCCGGCCAGATTCTCCTGAGTCCGATCACCCTGCAGCTGGCCCCGCGGGAATTCGATCAGCTGCGTCCGCACCTGCCTGCTCTGCGCCGCATGGGAGTGGGGGCGTCCGAGTTCGGCGCGAATACGGTCATGGTGGACAGCCTGCCACCGTTCTGGGAGGCCGACGGCAGCACGGCAGAAAGGATCAGCGGCCTGCTGGCTGACCTTCGGGAAGCGGGGGAGCCATTGACCCTGAGGAGGCTGGATGACGATGCGGTAGCGGCGGCGGTGGCGCGGCAGGCGGCGAAGATTCCGGTGCCATCTGATGCGGCTGAGGCGCGGGCGCTGGTATCGTCGCTGCTTTCGTGCGAGATGCCGTACTGCTGTCCGGATGGGAATCCGACCCTGATTCAGATATCCTTTCAGGAACTGGCCCGCAAATTCGGTCGCCGCTGACATGATGAATCCTGCATGGAGCCGCAGTTTTGGAGGGGCGGCGGCAGCGTTGGCCACCGGTCTGCTGATGCTGGCGGTGGGGTTGCGGCGGAGTGCGGTGCCGTCCGCCGCTCCGGCTGGCCGGGAGGAAGCGGCCGCTGTGTTCGGGGAAGCGGCGACGCTGGGGCGGAGCCTTGCGGGCCGGCCGTTGACGGCGCAGCGGCTGGGAAATGGGCCGCGGGTGGTTCTGATGATGGCGTCGATTCATGGGAGCGAGCCTGCGGGCACGCCGCTGCTCGGGGAGCTGAACAGGCACCTCAGGGAACATCCGTCTCTTCTCGAGGGAGTGACGCTGTATCTCATTCCGGTCGCCAATCCCGATGGCTTGGCCCGCGGGCAGCGGTACAACCGGCGCGGAGTTGATCTGAACCGGAATTTTCCGGCGGGGAACCGGATCGACCGGAGCCGGTTTGGCATGGAGCCGCTTTCTGAACCGGAGAGTGCCGCGCTCGCCGGATTCATCGGGCGGGTCGAGCCATCGCTGATTGTTTCGATTCATCAGCCGCTGGCGTGCATTGACTGGGATGGGCCGACGGAGACGGCGGGCCTTGCGGAAGTGCTGGCGCGCGGGAGTGGCCTGCCGGTGCGTCGGCTGGGAGCCCGTCCGGGTTCGCTGGGGGCATGGTTCGGGGAAACCGTGGGCCGCCCGATTCTCACAATGGAGCTGCCTGCGCAGGTTCCGGTGCATGCGGCAGCCTTGTGGTCACGCTATGGGCCCGGGCTGCTCGCGGTGCTGGCAGCCGATGCCACTCGAAAACGGGAGTGACGCGTTGCATCCCCGGCAATCATTCGTATCGTGGTGCCTCATGAAGAAACATCTGCTCCGTCCTTTTGCTGTGCTGCTCGGCGTTGCGCTGGCCGCTGCGGCTCCTTCGGTGATTGCTCAGGATGACAGCAAGCCGGAGTCGGCGGAGAAGGAAGAAAGCGAGGAAAAAGGAGAATCAGAGGGCGGGGAAGATACCGAGCCTCAGGAATTCGATGCCGAGGAGTTCAAACAGCAGCTCAAGGAGCAGGAAGAAGAGGAGAAAGCGCAGGTGGCCACCATGATGAAGGTTTTCAAGCCACTGGAAGCCGAGTGGACTGGAACGGAGAAGATCGAACACGAGGATGAACCGCTCAAGGCGCTCGACAAATCGTGGAAGGACGAATGGAAGGGCTTCTACACCTTCGGTGGACGGTATTTTGAAATGACCGGGCAGGCTTCCGGGGAAAATTCCTCTTCGTACCGCTGGATCTGTACCTGGGATGCGGCCGCAGAGGTCTACCGGGCATGGTACTTCGGCGACAATGCGCAGAATCAGTATGTGGGACAACTCAGTGGCGACGGGAAGCACGTCGTCTGGAAAACCCGGGGGCAGAATGGATCGACCAGCCAATTTGAAATGATTGCCGACGGTGACCGCGTGACCTGCCGGGGCACGGACCGGGCACCGGGCGGGCGTCCGTTTTCGAAGCAGAGTTCCAGCTATACCCGCAAGAAACTTGAACTCTGAACCGTCGCGGAACTGCGGGACACCGAGGTTCCGCATCCCTGACTACCCATGATGCCAGCAGCAGAAGCGGTGCCGTTCGATCCGATTGAAGACGTCATTGCCGATATCCGGGCGGGTCGGCTTGTGATTCTGACGGATGACGAGGACCGGGAGAACGAAGGCGATCTGATCGGGGCGGCCGAGAAGATCACGCCGGAAATGGTGAATTTCATGATCACCGAAGGACGGGGCATGCTTTGTGCGCCTGTTTCCGAGGAGATTGCCGCGGCCCTGCATCTGGGTCCGATGGTGGCGCAGAACCGGGATGCCTTCCGCACCAACTACACGATTACCGTCGATGCCGCGAGGGGAGTCACGACCGGGGTGAGTGCCTTTGACCGGGCGCATACGATCCGGATCCTGGCCGACCCGGCGACTGGACCGGATGATCTCGTGCAGCCCGGGCATGTCAATCCGCTGGTGGCGCGGCCTGGCGGGGTGCTGCGGCGGGCGGGGCATACGGAAGCAGCGGTGGATCTCGCGAGGCTGGCGGGTCTCCGTCCGGCGGGTGCACTCATCGAGATTCTGGCTCCTGATGGGCGGGCCATGCGGGTGCCGGAACTGCGGCAGTTTGCGCAGCGGCACGGACTGCGCATGTCGAGCATTGCGGCGCTCATCGAGTACCGCCGCCGCAGTGAAATCCTCGTGCGGCGCGAGCAGGTCATTCAACTGCCGACGGACTAC
>CAZSDE010000044.1:0-13297 GCA_964605435.1 uncultured Akkermansia sp. | reverse complement strand
ACTCGATGCCTTCGTGCCCGACCGCATGGCCCAGCGCATCCTCGGCATGGGCGACATCGTCGGACTCGTCGAACGCGCCGCCGAAGTCATCGACGAGGAACAGGCCATGCGCACCATGGAGCGCATGATGTCTTCAGAGTTCAATTTCAACGACTTCCTCGACCAGCTGAAGATGATGAAGAAACTCACCGAGAGCAGCGGCGGCCTCATGGGCCTCCTCGGCCTCCTCCCGGGCGTCGGAAAACAACTCAAGCAAGTCACGGAACAGATGAAAAATGCCTCCGGCGACGACAAAATCCGCCGCATCGAGGCCATGATCCTTTCCATGACCCCCAAGGAACGCTCCCGCCCCGAAATCATCAACGGCCGCCGCCGTCAGCGCATCGCCGCCGGAAGCGGCAACTCCGTGAGCGACCTCAATCAGTTCCTCCGCCAGTTCAGCGACATGCGCAAACTCATGAAAGACAAGGGCCGCATGGCAGGCATGATGTCCGCCATGGGCGGAATGGGCGGAATGGGCATGCCGGGCGGCCTCGGCGATCTCCTCGGCGGCGGCGGTCTGCCCCCCGGCATGGGCCTCCCTCCCGGAAAATCCGGCTTCCCCGGCCTCGGGGGACCTCCCCGCGGCGGCTTCCGGCTCCCCGGTGGCGGCGGCCGCAAAAAGGGACGACGCTGAGCAACCGACCCAACCAGTTCCATTCCCCGGAGAACCAACCCGCTTCCCATCGGGAAAACACGGGAAATCAGGGCAGAAAAATGGAAAATGTCCATTGACACCCCTAAAGGTCACTCTACGATCCGCGCACGCTCTGCGGAAGGCGGCATTCAGACTGCTCCAGACGGCATTTCCATCTCTCCGCAGAGATGGGGCAAGTGCCGGCAGGAGGGGTCTGAGTCTTATTTCCAGGGGTGTTGCGTGACGGAAGTTCCGCCGTTTCATGCAGTCCGCTCTCCCGAGCGCCCTCGCGTGAAACGGTTTTTTGTCCCCTCATTCCAGCAGTCCGCGTGCTCGTGTAGCTCAGTGGTAGAGCACTTCCTTGGTAAGGAAGAGGTCGCGGGTTCAATCCCCGCCACGAGCTCCATCTGCCCCTTGCACCTCACCGCAAGCTCTCCCCATTCACTTCCCAACCTGACACTAACAACCCAAACTACACTGCACCATGGCCAAGGATACCTTTCAGCGGAATAAACCCCACGTCAACGTCGGCACCATCGGTCACGTCGACCATGGCAAAACCACTCTGACCGCCGCCATCACCACCACCCTCGCCGAAAAGGGCTTCGCCCAGGCCAAGGGCTACGCGGACATCGACGCCGCCCCGGAAGAAAAGGCCCGCGGCATCACGATCAATACCGCCCACGTCGAGTACGAAACCGAAAACCGCCACTACGCTCACGTCGATTGCCCCGGTCACGCCGACTATGTCAAGAACATGATCACGGGCGCCGCCCAGATGGACGGAGCCATTCTCGTGGTTTCCGCCGCCGACGGCCCGATGCCCCAGACCCGTGAGCACATCCTGCTCGCCCGTCAGGTCGGCGTTCCCGCCCTCGTCGTGTTCATGAACAAAGTGGACATGGTGGATGACCAGGAATTGCTCGATCTCGTCGAGATGGAAATCCGCGACCTGCTCAGCCAGTACGACTTCCCGGGCGACGAAATCCCGATCACCAAAGGATCGGCTCTCAAGGCCCTCGAAGGCGACGCCACCCACAAGGCGAACATCCTCAAGCTGATGGAAAGCGTCGACACCTACATTCCGCTTCCTGAGCGCCCCATCGACCAACCATTCCTCATGCCAGTCGAAGACGTGTTCGCCATCGAAGGCCGCGGAACCGTGGTCACCGGCCGGGTCGAACGCGGAATCGTCAAGAAGATGGAAGAAGTCGAAATCATCGGCTTCCGCGACACCGTGAAAACCACGGTCACCGACATCGAAATGTTCCGCAAGCTGCTCGACGAAGGCCGCGCCGGCGATAACGTCGGTCTCCTCCTCCGCGGTGTCAAAAAAGACGACATCGAACGCGGTCAGGTGCTCGCCAAGCCAGGTTCGGTGAAGCCCCACAAGCACTTCAAGGCTGAAGTCTACGTGCTCTCGAAGGAAGAAGGCGGCCGTCACACCCCGTTCTTCAATAACTACCGCCCGCAATTCTATGTCCGTACCACCGACGTGACCGGCAGCATCAAGCTCCCGGAAGGCGTTGAGATGGTCATGCCCGGTGACAACATCCAGATGGAAGTCGAACTGATCACCCCGATTGCTCTCGAAAAGACCATGCGCTTCGCCATCCGCGAAGGCGGCCGCACCGTCGGTGCCGGACGCGTCAGCGAGATCATCGCCTGATCTGTTCCACTGCCCCGCATTCTCAGGAAAGCAGGGAGGTCCAACCCTCCCTGCTTTCCCCGTCTCCCGGGAAAATGCCCGCTGGCCTGCCCGCAGTCGGCATTTTAAAAAGTCCCCCTCCCCTTGACATGGGAAATCTCTCCGTCCACGGTGATTTCCCACAAAAGCCGGGGTCCCACGTACGCTAGTAGCTCAATGGTAGAGTAGCGGTCTCCAAAACCGTTGGTTGGGGGTTCGAGTCCCTCCTAGCGTGCCACCTTTCTTTTTCTTCCCCCCCCAGCCCCTCACGGCCTCCCCCTTTCCACCAAACATGTTCGGTTCCCTCCGCAAATTCTTTTCAGATGTCGGCCTCGAGCTGAAGAAAACCTCTTGGCCATGGGACGCGCGGGAGAAGGGATTCCGGAAATTCAAGGAACTGACCGATTCCACCGTGGTCGTCATCATCGCCATCGTCCTCCTCGGAGCATGGGTGGCCTTCTGGGATTTCATCATGGCCTACGTCATGGGCTTCTTCACCAGGGGCATCTGACCGGGTCAGCGCACCCTACCGGACTGGTCTCCCCGCCCCAAACAACCGAAACTTTCAACGATTCCTTTCTCATGGGTGCCATTCCTGCCGCCAGAGACCAATGGTACGTCGTTCACGTTCTCTCCGGTCAGGAGCAGAAGGTGAAGGATAACCTCACGCGCCGCATCTCCACCGAAGAGATGGGGGAACTTGTCTACGAGGTCCTCCTTCCCATGGAACGCGTGTCCGAAGTCAAAAAGGACACCAAGGGCAAAGGCCGCCGCAGCGAAACCCGCCGCAAGTTCTTTCCCGGCTACCTCCTCATCAACATGAACATGCTGAATGAGACCGGGGGCATCGTGGACCGCACATGGTACTTCATCAAGGATACCCCTGGCGTCATCAATTTCGCCGGTACCCGCGACAAGCCAACTCCCATGCGCCCCAGGGAGGTCGAGCAGATGCTCAACCAGATCCGCGAGGCCACCGACCACGTTAAGCCGAAAATTTCCTTTGAAGTGGGTGACTCCGTCCGCGTCAACGACGGTCCCTTCGAAGCTCAGATCGGCGTTGTCGAGGAGATCGACCCGGAACGCGGGAAACTCCGCGTCTCCGTCAGCATCTTCGGCCGGGCCACCCCGGTCGACCTCGAATTCTGGCAGGTCGAAAAGGCAGAAGAGACCACCTGAAACCGCTGAACGTTTCTCGTGTCCGCCGCCCGTCGGCCGCGAGGAGAATTTCCAAGGGCAAACTTCCAGTCTGATTCATCCATGGCCAAAGAAATCGTCAAAGTCATCAAGCTCCAGATCCCCGCCGGGGCGGCGAACCCGGCTCCTCCCGTCGGTCCAGCCCTCGGTCAGGCCGGCGTCAACATCATGCAATTCTGCAAGGAGTTCAACGCCAACACCCAGAAGCAGGCGGGCGACGTCCTCCCGGTGGTCATCACCGTTTACAAGGACAAGTCCTTCACCTTCATCACCAAGCAACCCCCCGCAGGCAACCTTCTCAAGAAGGCTGCCAACATTGCCTCGGGTTCCAAGGTTCCTCACAAGGAAAAGGTCGCCAAGCTCACCAAGGCCCAGGTCATGGCCGTCGCCAAGCAGAAGATGCCGGACCTCAACGCGAACAGCGATGAAGCCGCCTTCCGCATCATCGCCGGGACCGCCCGCCAGATGGGCATCGACATCGTCGACTGATCTTCTGTCAATCCACCCCATCCCACCAAACCAAACCGCAGGAGGGCTCAGCGCCCGCTCGCACTGCCCAACCAGACATGCCAGCCGCCAAACGCAGCAAACGCTACAAAGCCGCCGCCAAACTCGTCACGAAGTCCAAACTCCATGGACTTCCGGAAGCGATGGAGGCCCTCAAGGCCATTCCCAGCCCGAAATTCGATCAGTCGGTCACCATCTCCATGCACATGGGCGTCGATCCCAAGAAGGGCGACCAGATGATCCGTTCGACCTGCCCGCTTCCTCACGGTACTGGCAAAAAAGTCACTGTCCTCGTGTTCGCCCGGGGCAATGCAGCGGAAGCGGCCAAGGCGGCCGGTGCCGAACATGTCGGCTACGAGGACCTCATCAAGAAGGTCACGGAAGGATTTCTCGACTTCGATGTCGCCATCGCCACCACCGAAGCCATGTCCGAAGTCCGCAAACTCGGCCGTCAGCTCGGTCCCCGCGGTCTCATGCCCAATCCAAAAACCGGCACGGTGACGGATGACACCGCCGCCGCCGTCAAGGCCGTCAAGGCCGGCCGGGTCGACTTCAAGCTCGACAAGAATGGCAACATCTCGGTTCCCGTCGGCAAGGCTTCCTTCACCGTTCAGCAGCTCGCCGAAAATGCCGAAGCCGTCATCGAAGCTGTCTACCGCGCCAAGCCCCCCACAGCCCGCGGCAAGTACATCGAAACGATCCATGTCACGGCCACCATGACCCCATCGCTCAAAATCGATGCGGCCAAATACGCCCGGAACTGAACCCAGCCCGCAACCACTTACTTTCCCGGATCATGAATCCTGACAAAAAACCGATCGTCGAACAGCTCCTTGAGCGCCTCGACAATGCCCCGTTCCTGTTCCTCGTGGACTACACAGGGCTGACCATGCCGCAGTTCAATTCCATCCGCAAGAAGCTGCGCGAGGTGGACGCTAACCTGCACGTCACCAAGAACAGCTACATCAAGGCCGCCGGACAGGCAAAGAAGCTTCCGGCTGAACTCGAAAAGGACCTCACCGGTCAGACCGCAGTCGTCTTCGGCCGTCAGGACGTCTGTGCCGCAGCCAAGGTGATCGCCGGAGCCCACCGTGAATTCCAGAAGCCGGTCATCAAGAGCGGCGTTCTCGACGGGACCTTCCTGACTGCTGCAGACGTCAATGGTCTCGCCGATGTCGGCAGCCGCGAAAACCTCCTCGCCAAACTCCTCGGAGTCCTCAACGCTCCAGCCGGTGCCATCGCCCGCGTCATCGCCGCAAAGGTCGAAAAAGACGGTGGTGGTCCCCCCGCAGAACCAGTTGCCGAAACCGCTGCCTGAAGCATCGGTCATTCCACGAAACCTTTTCCGGCGGATCCCCGTCAGGAACAACCCAAGACAAACAAGCAAACACACAACCCAGTTCCTCACCGGTGCCGCGGCTGCGGCACTCAATCGCTCCGGGGCTCCGGAACCCGGTGACACTGACCCCATAACATGGCAGACATCAGTAAACTCGTCGACGACCTGAGCGCTCTCACGATCCTCCAGGCTTCCGAACTCGTCAAAGCCCTCGAAGAAAAATGGGGCGTCAGCGCCGCCGCCGTCGCCGCTCCAGGTGCCGGAGCCGCCGCCGCCGCTCCCGTCGAGGAAAAGACCGAATTCGACGTCATCCTCACCGATGGTGGCGGCAACAAGATTGCCGTCATCAAGGAAGTCCGCGGAGCCGTGGCCGGTCTCGGTCTCGCCGAAGCCAAGGCCCTCGTCGAAGGTGCCCCGAAAGCCATCAAGACGGGTATCCCGAAAGCCGAAGCCGAAGAGATCAAGAAGAAGCTCGAGGCCGCCGGTGCCAAGGTCGAGATCAAGTAATGATTTGACTCATTCCCACGAACAGACTCTCACCCGTTTCCGTGTTCCCCGGTGCGCCGGGGAACACGGTTCGGGCGTTTTGTGTCTGGATCCCGGGAATCGTTCGTTTTCCGATCTGGGCGGCGCCGGCAAGGAGGCTCCCCGGGTCAGCCAATTCCCTACATAGTTCCGCTCCGGCGGAACGCCCGATTTTCCATACCCTTCGTGCTTGAAGAAGGGGTCCCCACATCTCCCGTCAGTTGTCCCGCCCAAGGCCATCCCACCTGCCATTCCATCACCCTTTTCACTGACCCACGCCCATGTCTGACCGCCTCCACTTCGGCAAACTTACGGAAGTTATCGACCCCCCCAACCTCATCGAGGTCCAGCTGAACAGTTACCGGGAGTTCCTCCAAAAGGAGCTGCCGGCGTCCAAGCGGACGATTGTCGGTCTGCAGAGTGTCTTCAAGGAAGTCTTCCCGATTGAAAGCTACGATAACAAGACGGTTCTTGACTTTTCCCATTATGAAGTTGGTGAACCGAAGCTGACGGCGCACCAGGCGCAGCGCGACGGGGAAACCTTCTCGGCCCCGCTCTACGTTACCTTCACCCTGAAGGATGAGTCGGGCACCAAGGAAGAACGGGTGTACATGGGGGAACTTCCGCTCATGACGGAGCGGGGAACCTTTGTCATCAACGGCGCGGAGCGGGTGGTGGTCTCCCAGCTGCACCGTTCACCCGGGGTCTGCTTCGAGAAGAGCCTTCACCTCAATGGCAAGGAACTCTTTGGGTTCCGGATCATTCCGGACCGTGGCTCGTGGCTGGAAGTCCAGTTCGATACCAACGACCTGCTCTATGTCTATCTCGACCGCCGCCGCCGCCGCCGCAAGTTTCTTGCCACCACCTTCCTGCGCGCTATCGGCTACGGTACGGATGAACAGATCATCCGGGAATTCTACCAGATCGAGGACCTCAAGCTGAAGAATTCCCTCGACGAGACGGAACTCAGCAACCGTGTGCTCATCTCCGACGTCATGGACGGGGAATCGGTCGTGGTGAAGGCCTACGAGCCGCTCACTCCAGGATACGTCCGCCAGCTCATGGACCTCGGCCACAAGAGCGTCAAGGTGATCTCGGTTTCCGCGGACGACCTTCTCCTCAAATCGCTCAAGAAGGACCCGGCGCGCGATGAGGATGAAGCCCTCAAGGACATCTACCGCCGTCTGCGTCCCGGGGATCCTCCGACGGTGCCGAATGCCCGCGCGCTGCTGAAGCGCCTTTTCTTCGATCCCAAGAAGTACGACCTCACCCGGGTCGGACGCTACAAGATCAATCAGAAACTCGGGCTCAAGCTATCCGATGACACCCGGATCCTTGTGGCCCAGGACTTCATCGCGGCCATCCGTTACCTGCTGGGCCTCCGCAACGGAGAAGGCATCCTCGACGACATTGACCACCTTGGCAGCCGCCGCGTGCGCGCCGTCGGCGAACTCCTCGCCAATCAGTGCCGCGTGGGTCTCTCCCGCACGGAACGCCTCGTCAAGGAACGCATGACGCTCTTTGATGTCAACATGGAGGGCATGACGCCGGCCAAGCTCATCAATCCGAAGGCGCTTTCGGCGGTGGTGCGCGACTTCTTCGGCCGCAGCCAGCTGAGCCAGTTCATGGACCAGACGAATCCGCTGGCGGAACTGACGCACAAGCGTCGTCTCTCCGCCCTCGGGCCCGGCGGTCTCAACCGTGACCGCGCCGGATTTGAAGTCCGCGACGTCCACCAGTCGCACTACGGCCGGATCTGCCCGATCGAAACGCCTGAAGGTCCGAACATCGGTCTCATCAACTCGATGTCCACTTTCGCCCGCATCAACGAGTTCGGCTTCATCGAGACTCCCTACCGGAAGATCGTCAACGGCGTCGTCCAGGACAAGATCGAGTACCTCACGGCTGACCAGGAGGAAGCCCACATGATTGCTCAGGCGAACAATCCGACGCAAGAGAGCGGACAATTCGTCAACAAGCGCATCACGGTCCGTTTCCGGGGCGACTTCCTCGAAGTCGATCCCACGGAAGCCACCTACATGGACGTCAGTCCGAAGCAGCTCGTGTCAGTGGCGGCTGGACTGATTCCATTCCTCGAGCATGACGACGCCAACCGCGCGCTCATGGGATCGAACATGCAGCGCCAGGGTGTGCCTCTGCTCGTTCCGGAAGCTCCCATTGTGGGCACCGGCATGGAAGGGAAGGCCGCCCGCGACTCGAAGGCCGTGGTGGTGGCCGACAAGGACTGCAAGGGGACGGTGGCCGCGGCCAGCGCGGAGGTCATCATCATTACCCGCGATGGCAAGCTGCCTTGCACGGAAGCGGAATTCCTCGCGGATCCGTTCTGTGTGAAGCACAGTCCCGACAAGGGAATCTGGGTTCTGCCGCTCCGTAAGTTCATGCGGTCCAATGCCGGAACCTGCATCAATCAGCGTCCCATCATCCGGAAGGGTGACAAGGTGAAGCCGGGTGATGTGCTGGCGGACGGTCCCTGCACGCAGGGCGGGGAACTCGCCCTCGGCCGGAATGTGCTCGTGGCCTTCATGCCATGGAACGGCTACAACTTCGAGGACGCCATCACCATTTCCCAGAAGGTGGTCAAGGAGGACATCTATACCTCCATCCACATCGAGGAATTCGAAGTGAGCGCCCGCGATACCAAGCTGGGGCCGGAAGAAATCACCCGGGACATCCCGAACGTCGGCGAGGAAGCCCTCAAGAACCTCGGTCAGGACGGCGTCGTCCGCATCGGAGCGGAAGTGAAACCCGGCGACATTCTCGTCGGCAAGATCACTCCGAAATCGGAAACGGAACTCGCTCCCGAAGAACGCCTGCTGCGCGCCATCTTCGGGGAGAAAGCTGCCGACGTGAAGGACACTTCGCTCCGCGTTCCCTCCGGCTGCACGGGCATCGTCATGGATGTCCGCGTTTCCTCCCGGAACCAGAACGCCCGCGAGAAACTCTCGGCTGCCGACGGCAAGAAGATGCTCAAGCAGATCGAAGAGGAATTCAAAACGAAGCACCTCGAACTGGTCGAACAACTCACGGAACGCCTGTCGGACATCCTCCTCAATGAGAAGAGTCCGCTCGACGTGGTGAATGCCCAGACCGGCGAAATCCTCATTCCGGCGAACAAGAAGATCACCAAGGCCCTCCTCGCGAAGGTCGCGGAAGCTCACGACCACATCGACATGGACGCGAGCCCCATCCGGAACAAGATCTTCGACATCATCGCCGGACTCGAGCAGAAATTCGCCGAACTGGAAGAGGAACGGGAAGCTGCCCTCGACAAGGTCGAAACCGGTGACGAACCGGACAGCGGCATCGTCAAGCAGGTGAAGGTCTACATTGCCTCGAAGCGCAAGCTTTCGGTGGGCGACAAAATGGCCGGCCGCCACGGCAACAAGGGTGTGGTCGCCAAGATCGTTCCAGAAGAGGACATGCCCTTCCTCGAAGACGGTCGCCCGGTCGACATCGTGCTCAACCCGCTGGGCGTGCCTTCGCGCATGAACGTCGGACAGGTTCTTGAAACCCACCTCGGCGTGGCTGCCCGCGCCCTTGGCATGACCATCGCCACTCCGGTGTTCGATGGGATTCCCGAGGACAAGATCATGGGCTACCTCAAGGAAGCCCGCGAGAAGACGGAGCACAAATGGATCGGTCTCAATGGCAAGTCGCGCCTCTACGACGGCCGCACCGGCGAGCCCTTCCACCAGGAAGTCGTTGTCGGCGTCATCTACATGATGAAGCTCGGCCACCTCGTGGCGGACAAGATCCACGCCCGCGCCGTCGGACCGTACAGCCTCGTCACCCAGCAACCCCTCGGAGGCAAGGCCCAGTACGGTGGTCAGCGCTTCGGGGAAATGGAAGTCTGGGCCCTTGAAGCCTACGGAGCGGCCTACACGCTCCAGGAACTCCTCACGGTCAAATCCGATGACGTCCAGGGCCGTACCCGCATTTACGAAGCCATCGTCAAAGGCGACAACACCCTCGAAGCCGGTACGCCGGAATCGTTCAACGTTCTCATCAAGGAAATGCAGTCGCTCGGCCTTGATGTGAAAGTCGGCAATTCCAAATCCGGTCCAGATGGCCAGGGACTTGGCCTCATTGCTTCCTGATTCCCGGGCCGCCTGCCGGATCCTCCGGCAGGCGGCTCTTCCGCCCCCAATCTTCCGAATTAACTCCTCCAACTTTTCTCACACATGAGCGTCGAAACCCAGCTTCGCGAACTCTTCGGCGGGGACACCCGTCCGCAGGGATTTGACCACGTTGCCATCACTGTTGCCGCTCCGGATGTCATCCGGAGCTGGAGCCGCGGCGAGGTCAAGAACCCGGAAACCATCAACTACCGTACCTTCAAGCCGGAAAAGGGAGGTCTGTTCTGCGAACGGATCTTCGGACCCACGCGCGATTGGGAATGTTCCTGCGGAAAGTACAAGCGCATCAAGCACAAGGGCGTCGTCTGCGACCGCTGCGGCGTCGAAGTGACCCTCAGCCGCGTGCGCCGCGAACGGATGGGCCACATTGAACTGGCTGTGCCAGTCAGCCACATCTGGTTCTACAAGTGCATGCCGAGCCGTCTCGGTCTCATGCTCGACATGACGGCCCGGCAGCTGGAGCGCGTGATTTATTACGAGGATTACATCGTGATCGACCCGATGAGCACGCCGTTCACGCGTGGCCAGCTGCTCACCGAGGTTGAGTTCCGCGAAGCCGAGGAACAGTATGGCGAGGAAAGCTTCCGCTCGGGCATGGGAGCCGAAGCCGTTCAGGAACTGCTGGCGGGCATCAATCTGCCGGAATTGATCGTGGAACTGCAGGACGCGATGACCAAGACGCGTTCGAAGCAGACCCGCAAGAAGCTGGCCAAGCGGCTCAAGCTGGCGCAGGGTTTCCATTCGTCCCGTTCCCGTCCGGAGTGGATGGTCCTCGAGGTGCTGCCGGTGATTCCGCCGGACCTCCGTCCGCTCGTGCCCCTCGAAGGCGGTCGTTTTGCGACGTCCGACCTCAACGATCTCTACCGCCGGGTCATCAACCGGAACAACCGCCTCAAGAACCTCCTGCAGCTCAAGACCCCGGATGTCATCATCCGGAATGAGAAGCGGATGCTGCAGGAAGCGGTGGATGCGCTCTTTGACAACGGCCGCCATGGCCGTGCCGTCACGGGAGCCGGGAACCGTCCGCTCAAGTCGCTTTCGGACATGCTCAAGGGCAAGGGTGGACGCTTCCGCCAGAACCTGCTCGGCAAGCGCGTCGACTACTCGGGACGCTCCGTCATCGTGATCGGGCCGGAATTGAAGCTGAATCAGTGCGGTCTTCCCAAGAAGATGGCCCTGGTCCTCTTCGAACCGTTCATCATCCGCCGTCTCAAGGAACTCGGCTACGTGCACACTGTGCGCAGTGCCAAGAAGATGATCGAGCGCCGTACCCCGGAAGTCTGGGACATTCTCGAGGAAGTCACCCGTGGGCATCCTGTCCTTCTCAACCGTGCGCCGACCCTGCACCGCCTTTCGATCCAGGCCTTCGAGCCGGTCCTCATCGAAGGGGAAGCGATCCGGATTCACCCGCTCGTGTGTACCGCGTACAATGCGGACTTCGATGGTGACCAGATGGCTGTGCACGTTCCGCTCTCGGTTGAAGCCCAGATGGAGGCCCGCCTCCTCATGCTGGCCACGAACAACATTTTCTCGCCGTCCAGCGGGAAGCCGGTGACCACTCCGTCGCAGGACATTACCCTTGGTTCGTACTTCCTCACGCATTCCCGCGTCGCTCAGTCGAAGCACAAGGACGAAGGCCGCAAGCCGATCTTCGCGGATCAGGCAGAAGTGGAAATGGCACTCGCCGAAGGCAGCGTCGAACTTCATCAGCAGATCCTCTTCCGCAATCCCAACAAGGGAGTGAAGACGGTCTTCGGAGACGATACCCGCGGTCTCATCGAGACCACTCCGGGACGCGTCCGCTTCAACGAAATCTGGCCGACTGCCCTCGGCTTCATCAACAAGAACGTGGGCAAGAAGCAGCTCTCGGACATCATCTGGCGCTGCTGGCAGACGTCCGGCCACGAGGAAACCGTCCGCGCCCTCGACCGCCTCAAGGAACTCGGCTTCAAGGCCGCCACCCTCTCGGGATGCTCCATCGGCATCACGGACATGGTCATTCCCGCCGAGAAGAAAGAGGAACTCGAAAAGGCCTATGTGCGCCTCGAGGAAATCGATCGCCAGCACCGGCGCGGCATCATCACGGACCGCGAACGCTACAACATGATCATCGACCTCTGGACGCAGGCCGGCGATCACATCCAGCAGACCCTCTTCCGCCAGCTGGAACACAACGAAGGCCGCAAGTTCGCGAATCCGCTGTACATGATGGTCGACTCTGGAGCCCGGGGCAACAAGCAGCAGATCAAGCAGCTCGGCGGCATGCGCGGCCTCATGGCCAAGCCTTCCGGCGAGATCATCGAACGCCCGATCACCTCGAACTTCCGCGAGGGGCTCACGGTGCTGGAGTACTTCATCTCGACTCACGGTGCCCGTAAGGGTCTTTCGGATACGGCGCTCAAGACGGCGGACTCGGGCTACATGACGCGTAAGCTCGTTGACGTCGCTCAGGATGTCATCGTCTTCGAAGAAAGCTGCGGAACCACCAACGGCATCACGGTCCGTTCCCTCTACGAGGGGGACGAGGAAGTGGTCGATCTGAAGCAGCGCATCTATGGCCGCGCTTCCTGCGAAACCGTCAAGGATCCCGTCACCAACGAGATCATCGTCAAGACGAACGACATCATCACGGAGAAGCAGGCAGAATCCCTCACCAGGATCGGTGTCGAGCAGCTCAAGATCCGTTCGGTGCTCACCTGCGAAAGCAAACGCGGCTGCTGCGCCCTCTGCTACGGTCTGCACCTCGGAACTGGCCATCCGGTCAAGGTCGGCGAAGCCGTCGGCATTGTGGCTGCTCAGTCGATCGGTGAACCGGGTACGCAGCTCACCATGCGTACCTTCCACATCGGTGGGGTTGCGGGTGGCTCGTTCAAGCAGCCGATCATCAAGGTCAAGAATGCCGGAACAGTCCGCTACAATGACCTCCGTGCCGTCAAGACCACGGAGGGCAACTTCATCGTGCTCACCAAGAATGGCACGGTGTCGGTCATCGATGCCGATGGGCTGGAACTGGAAAGCCACAAGCTCGTGATCGGTTCGGTCATCTACAAAGCCGAAGGCGATGCCATCAAGAAGGGAGAAACCCTTGTCACATGGGAACAGCACGCTGTTCCGGTCATCACGGAGCGCGAAGGAATCATTGATTTCCGCGACATGATTCCGGGCATCACCCTCGGCAAATCCGGCGAGAAGGGATCGGATCAGATGAT
>CAZSDE010000043.1:13071-13424 GCA_964605435.1 uncultured Akkermansia sp. | reverse complement strand
ACATTCGAAGAGAAGCCCCGGGAGTACCAAGTTTTCCCATGTTTGACGGCATTGGAGACGGCTTCCTGGGCGATGCGGTAGAGGTGGATGGCGGTGTCCTTGGGGATGGGGGGAGGCGATGGAGGAGTGGAGCAGTGGCAATGGACGCCGCGGAGGTGGCGGGAAGTGCTTTCGGCGAGGTCGGCGAGGGCGACGGCGAGGCCTTTGGACTGGAGGACGACTGGGGATAGTCCGCGGGCGAGGTCGCGGGTCTGGGCGATGGCTTCGCGGATGAGGCGGGTGATTTCCTCCATTTCGGCGGCTTCCGGGGCGTGGCGGCTGCTGAGGCGGCTCTGGAGGACATGGCTCATGAA
>CAZSDE010000043.1:0-13061 GCA_964605435.1 uncultured Akkermansia sp. | reverse complement strand
CCGATGCGGCTCTGTTCTTCTTCGGCGACGTTGAGGACATCGGCTTCGAGGCGTTTGGTCTCGGTGATATCGATGCCGCTGAGGATGACGTAGGCAACGCGCCCGTCGGCACCCTGCATGGACGTGGTGGACCATGAGATGACGCGGCGGTCGCCTGAGGGGCCGAGGATGGAGCCTTCGTGGGCGCTGGGCGGGGCTCCTGCGGCGATGCGGCTGAAGCTTCTGCGTGCGGCGGAGCGTTCATCTCTGGGGATGAAGAGGTCCCATGGGCAGGAACCGATGGTGGCATCGGCGGAGAGGCCGGTGGTGGCTTCGGCGGCGGGGTTGAAGCGGACGATGCGTCCGTCGGGGTCGAGTACGATGATGAGGGCTCCGGCACCGTTGAGGAGGGCGTGATTGAAGGCATTTTCCTGGCGGAGAGCGTCTTCGGTGCGTCGGCGTTCGAGGGCGTCGGCGATGATGGCGGCGACGATTTTCAGGAGGGAGATGGCGTCTTCCGTCCACTGCATGGCGAGGCGGACCGAATCGAGTCCGATGAAGCCGATGAGTTCGCCACCGACGGCCATGGGGACGAAGATGACGGATTTGATGCCTTGGGAACGGAAGGTCTGCTGATCGGTGGCGGCCTCTGGTCCGAGGGTATCCACAGAATATACGGCGATGCCGTCGAGGCGGCGGAGGCGCCGGGCAGCCCATGGGATGTAGTCATCGATGGCGAGACTGGTGCGGCCGTGCCATGGGGGGACGGAGCCGCTGGCGGACCAGTGGTGGGTGTGGTCCATGAGTCGGGAATGACTGTGGACGCGGCAGACGTGGCAGTGGTCGACGCCGATGAATTCGCCCATTTGGCGGAGGGCTTCGGCGATGCCGGAGTCGAGGTCTTCGCTGCGGAGGCGGACGAAGAGACTGGAGATGCGGGAAACGAGGGCTTCGAATTCGACGCGCTGCTGGAGGGCGTTTTCGGTGCGGCGAATCTTCCGGGTGACGGGCCCCATGGAGGAAGAAGCGGCCTCGTCGACGAGCGGGCGGCCCGGGAGGACCTGATGGACCGTGAGTTCTTCCTGATCGTCTGATCGTTCAGCGGGGGGCATGCGGTTCGGAACTTTGCGGGAAAGCGGTATGGGGCAAGCGGGGTGGTGGCTGCAGAGCGGTCTTCAGGTGGAAAGCGGTGGCTTCTGGCGATGACGAGGGTAAACAGAGCATATGAGTAGAGAGATTGCCCCTGTTGTGGTTTTCAGCACCGGACGCTGCGGATCAACGATGATTTCGAGTCTGCTGAGCATGCATCCGGAGGTTTTGAGTCTTTCGGAGGCATTTGTCTGTACCGTTCCTGACGGTATGCAGACGAAGAGGATGACGGGCAATCAATTCGCCGATCTCTGTTTATCGGCAAACGTGCTTGTTAAGAAAGCATTACTCGCGGGGATGCGTTTTGACGAAGGGGTCTACGATTTCAGTGCCCCGGGGGCTCGCTGGACACAGGTGGAACATTCCACCGATCATTCAAGCGTCAGTACCGCACCACAGTCCGGATCCGGAGCGCTTTGATGCGGTGCATGATGAGCTGGCGGGATGGCTGAGGCAGCGGCCGGCGCGGGCCACCAGTGATCATTTCCGGAGTGTCTTTGATCATCTGCGGGATCGGCTGGGGCGGCGGGTTTGGGTTGAGCGGACGGGGGGCTGACATGGGCGGCGAAGCTTGTGAAGATGTTTCCCGAGGCCAGGTTTGTGCATGTGTACCGGGATGGGCGGGACACGGCCTTGTCGATGCTGCAGCATCCTGTTTTCCGGCTGGTTGTGGCGGGGCTTTATGACATGAGAGCCGACCGGGGGAAGGTCCTGCTGCGGGCGAGGTGCCGCAGTGTGATGCGGCGGTTTGGTGCGGTGGATTATCTTCTCAATCCGGAAAGTCCGCTGCTGCGCAGGCTGGTTCATGGGATGGAGCGGGTGGCGCTGCGGGCGCTGCTGGAGACCGTTGAGCGGCGCGATTTTGTGGACGATGCGGAAGTCACCTCGGCTCACATGGGGTGGCTTTGGAACGACTTGGTGATGAAGGGAGATCGGGTGCTGCAAGGAATTCCGGCCGAAAGGCGTCTGGACTTGAAGTTCGAGGATGTTCAGGCGGCACCGCGGGAGCAGTTGGAGCGGCTGATCCGTTTCATTGATCCTTCGCTGGTGGATGAATCATGGCTGCGGCAGGCATCCGCGGTGCCACGGGCGGCGCGGTCGAGTTACCGGACGCTACCTGAGGAAGAGCAGAAGAAACTGACGGAGGTCTGCCGTCCGGCTCTGGAACTGCTGGGGTATCCCTGCTGAAGGTCCGGCGTCGTCAGTTCCCTGCGTTGAGTGGGAGGAGTTCGATTTTCCGGAACCAGACTGGTTGGCCTTCAGCCTGGAGGGCGATGTGGCCGTGGGAGAGGATGGCGGGGGCTCCGGCGGCGAGGAGGTCGGAGGCCGGGGCGTTGTCGTTGGCGGGGTCGAGCTGGGGCCGCTGGTAGCGGAGGACTTCCGTTCCGTTGATCCGGTGGATGATGGTGGAGCTGCCGCGGACTTCGATTTCGGCTTTGACCCATTGGTCTGGGGGGAAGGTGGGAGCGGAGGAAGTGACGATGTGGCGGGTGACGAGTTTGCCATCGATTTCGACGTGGGTGCCAGGGGTACAGAGGTTGCCGGTGGGGCGGGGGCCCTTGCCTTCGTCGGCGAGGAACTGCATTTCGAGGCTGGCTGGGAAGCCTTGGTCGAAGCGCATGCTCTGGGGTGGCTGGGCGTGGACCATGATGCCGCTGTTGAGGTTCACGTAGGATGGGGCGTCGGGCATCATGGAGCCGGCGAAGCGGTATTCGAGGCGGAGGATGTAATGGGAATAGGACAGGTTGGTGAAGAGGTGGCCGAAGTGGCCGTCGAACTTCTGGTAGCCGTCGTAGGAGACCTTGAGGATGCCGTCTTCGATGCGGAAGGTGCTGGCGAAGTTTTCTCCGAGGGGGCGTTTGGCGATTTTGATGGTCCAGCCGGAGAGGTCCTTGCCATTGAACAGGGAGATCCACTTTGGTTCAGCGGCATGGGTATCCGCTGCGAAGGCGGCAGTAAGGGATGTTATGGCGGCGGCGGCGAATAGGCGGATCATGGGGCGGAAGGGTGTCAGGATTTCCGGCTGGGGGCAATGGAATTGGCGGCTGGAGCGAGAGGTGGGCGGAAAAACGGCCGTTCCCCATGAAGTGGAGAACGGCCGTTTCTGTGAAGGTTGGTGGTTTAGAGTGTCCCGTGGGGAAGCCGTGCGAGGGCTGCGCCTTTACTTGAGGGGCATGAGGTTGCTTTCGCCCATGCTGCTTTCGCGGTCACCGACCTTGAGGTAGCGGTAGTAGACCTCGAGCATGAGGGTACAGAGGACGGTGCGGTAGATTTCGGCGCTGCCGCCAGCGGCGGTGGAGGTGGCGGCGGCGACTTCACCGCCTCCTTCGACCTTGTAGCTGCCGTCCTCGAGCTGGTTGGCGAGGATTTCCTTCTGGAACTGCTCGTTCCATTTCTTCCATGGTTCGCCGCCCTTCTGGAAGAGGGCCTGGGTATTGTAGTACCATGTGTAGAGGTAGCAGTCCGAGTTCCAGCTGAGGGGTTCTTTTTCGAACTGATCGACGAGCCAGCGGATGCCTTTATTGACCTTGCCGGCATTGCCGGCTCCCATGGTCTGGAGGCCGAGGAGGGCGGCACCGGAGAGGTTCCACTGGTTGTAGTGCTGGGCGCGGTCGGCGTTGCCGAAGCCACCGTCGGCTGTCTGGGTGCTTTCGAGGTATTTCTCGACCTTTTTCATGGCCCCGGCGAGGCCTGGGATCTTGAGATTGGTGTGTTTGGCGGCTTTGAGTGCCTGGAATTGCCAACCGGTGACGGAGAGGTCGTTGCGGCCGTAGGGATCGTAGCCGATGCCGTCCTTGTAGCCCCAGGAGCCGTCCTTGGTTTGTTTTTCGATGATGATCTGCACACCGCGTTCGAAGCCCTGGCGGAGGCCGGGGAGTTCGCGTTTCCCGAGTTTGGCGAACGAGTAGACCTCGCCGAGGGCATAGGTGGCGATGCCGTGTTCGTAAGTGCTGCGGATGCCGCTGGGGGCCTGGGAGAAGATGCCGTTGAACTGGTTGCCGTTCTTCTGGCCGAGTTCGATGAGGAAGGTGATTCCTTTGAGGACGGTTTCTCCGTAGACTGGGGATTCCGGGGTTTCGCAGTGGCCGAGGTAGGCGAGCAGGGCCAGTCCGGTCATGCCGGCGCGGTCGTTGTTGCCCCAGGAGCCGTCCGGGTTCTGTTTTTCCTTGAGCCATTTGAGGCCCTTCTTGACGGCGGCTTCGCATTGTTCGTTGCCGCCGTTCTCGCGCATTTTCTGGGCGCGTTCTGCGGGGGAGCAGCGGCTCTGCATGATTTTGGGGAGCGAGATGAAGCCGGCACCTGAGCCGGGGCCCCAGCCCGAGCCGATGCCTGATCCGACGCCGCTGCCGGAACCGGTGCCGCGTCCGATGCCCTGTCCGGTGCCGAGGCCGCCGCCACCGATGGTCATCTGGGTGAGTCCGGAGAAATCGGTCATGGACGACTGGACGTCCGGGAGGGTGACGCCTGAGGATTTGGCTGAGGCGAGTTTCATTTTCGGCTGGGCGTGGCTGACGGCGCGCATCTTCTTCTGGGCGGCGTGTTTTTCGCCGCCGCCGCCGCCGCCGCCGCCGCCGGGGAGGAAGTCCGGGGGTTCTTCGACGTTATTCGAGGTCCGCCAGATGATGAAGAGGGCGAGGATGAGGAAGAGGGCGTGGACGATGATGCTGATGCTGAGGGAGCCGCCGCCGATGCGGTGCCAGTAGCCGGTTTTGGGGCGGTCTTCGTGAGCGGGGGTGGCCTCGTAGTACTGGGGTTCCTCGTAGCCCTGGTATTCGGGTGGCGGGGGAGGTGGAGGGGGGGTGCTCATGGGCGGCAGAATGGGGTTGTCCCTGTTAAGACGGATTGAAGGGGACGCCAATTAGAAAAATTGATGGGGTTTGGTGCGGAAGAAGTCGAGACAAAAAAGGCACCGCTGCGGGGGTGTGGTCCGCAGCGGTGCCGGCCTTTGCGGCGATGGATGAGCGTTGCTGGTCAGCTGTTCCAGCCGGCCGAGGCGCGGACGTCCTTCATGGCGGCGAGGATGGTATTCCATGTGGCTGGGGTTTCCAGCATGGCATTGGGGAACATGCAGCCGTCCCAGCAGATGTGCTGGATGCCGCGGGCGGCGGCGTCGCGGAGCCAGTAGGAAGCGCAGCGGGCGATGTCGAGTTTTCCGTTCGGGTCGTCGGCCGGGCAGTGGCGGCCGGTTTTGTCGTGGCTGCCGGTTCCGTGGACGGATCCGTCATTCTGGGCGACGTGGAAGTCGATCGTCCATGGGCGGAGGGCGTCCGTCATTTTCTCGTAGGCGGCCCAGAATTCGGCTTCCGAGTATCCTGGTTGGAGGAGGGCATCGGCTGGGGAATTGTAGCCGAGGAGGTAGAGGTAGGTGTGGGCGAGGTCGGCCTGGAAGCCGACGGTTTCGGGCATGGCGGTGGCTTCGAGGGTATCGAGCATGGCCTTCCATGAATGCATGCCGCCCCAGCAGATTTCTCCTTCCGCGGCAAGGCGTTCACCGTGGGCGGCGGCCACTTTACCGGCTTCCCGGAATGTTTCCGCGATTTTCCGGGTATTGCCCGCGGGGTCTTCGGCCCATGCGGAGGGGCCGCCGGCTGAGTCGATGCGGATGACACCGTAGGAACGTGCTCCGTGGGCCTTGAGGATATCGGCGATGCGGCAGGCTTTTTCGACGGCGAGGACGAAGTTGCGGCGGTCGTCATCTGAACCGAAGGCGCAGCCGCCGACGGTGCCGGGCCAGACTGGGGCGACGAGCGAACCGATTTTGAGGCCTTTGGCGGCGATGCGGTCGGCCATGGCGCGGATTTCCGCTTCACTGGCGTCCGGGTCGGTGTGCGGGTGGAAGAGGAACAGGTCGACGCCTTCGTAGCGGGTGCCGTCGACTTCGGCGGCGGCGGTCAGGTCGAGCATGCGGTCGAGGCTGATGGGAGGGTGGTCCGTGCCGGGTTCTTTGCCGACGAGGCCTGGCCACATGGCGTTGTGGAGTTTGGGAAGGGAGTTGGCCATGGTGATGTGGGGAAGTGAGTGATTGGGGGGTGAGGTCACCGTGCAGCCGATGCTGCTGGTGGCAGCGGAATAGAGGCAAGCGCTGGGTGGTGTCCAGCAAAATGAACGGGCCTGGGTTTTCGCCGGGTGAATCCGTGAAGACGTGGGCTTGTCATGGAAGGATGTGTGGCTGAGTGGGGGAGAAATGTCCGTGGCGGAACGTCCCCTCACACACTATGCGCTGCTGTCGCTGGCGGTTGCCGTGGTCACCTTCTTTCTGAAGCTGGCGGCGTGGCGGCTGACGGGTTCGGTCGGCCTGCTTTCCGATGCGCTGGAATCGCTGGCGAATGTGGCGGCGGCGCTGATTGCCTATGGGTCGCTGTCATTGGCGGCCCGTCCGGCTGACGAGGACCATGCGTATGGGCACACGAAGGTGGAGTATTTTGCGGGTGGCTGCGAAGGGTTGTTCATTCTTGCGGCGGCGGTGGGGATCGGGTGGAATGCGGTAGGGCGTCTGATTGCGCCGCAGCCCCTGGAGATGGTGGGTGTGGGGCTGGTGGTATCGGTGGCGGCGTCGCTGCTGAATCTGGTGGTGGCCCGGGTGCTGTTCCGTGTGGCGAGGGCGCGGCATTCTGTGGCGCTGGAGGCGGATGCTCAGCATCTGATGACGGATGTATGGACGTCCGTGGCGGTGGTTGTTGCGGTGGGATTGGTGGTGCTGACCGGGTGGGACTGGCTGGATCCGGTGGTGGGGCTGCTGTTGACTGCGCATATCATTGTTTCCGGGGTGAAGCTGATGCATGCAGCCATGCTGGGATTGATCGACACGGGACTGCCGGCCGAGGAACTGGCGAGGGCGCGCGGCATTCTTGAGGCGTATGGGGAACGCGGGGTGCATTGGCATGCCCTGCGGACGCGTCAGGCCGGGACGCGGCGCTTTCTTTCCGTGCATCTGCTGATGCCCGGGGAATGGACTATTGCGCGTGGTCATGCCGAGGCAGAGGAGATCGAAGCGTCGCTGCGGGCGGCGGTGCCACGCCTGACGGTGTTCACGCATCTTGAGCCTGTGGAGGATCCGGTTTCGTGGGAGGACACGGGACTGGACCGTGGGACCTGAGAGCGGGGGACTATTCCTGTGCTGATTTCATGCCTGGTTCACCTGATGGGGCGTTCTATTCGGGCGGGCAAATTCTCATTGCAAAGAGGGGGTCGAAACGATACACCCGGCAACCTCCGAGGCAAGAACACCCGATAGCTCCCGATTCCGCCGTGAAAAGAAATTCAAAATTCTCCCTGCGTCTCCTCGTACCGGTCAGCGTGCTGGCGTTAGCGGCGGCGGTTCCCGCGCAGGATGCGGCGGCACCGGAGGCGAAGCCGGCCGAGGCGGCGGCGGGGGACAAGGCGACTGCGCTGCCGGCCGTGGATCTGGGTGATCCCGATGCGATCATCAAGAATGGGGATGATGCCTATGCGAAAGGGGATTGGCTCAATGCGGCGGCCAATTACTCGGCGCTCATGACGATTGCGCAGAAGACGGGGGCGACGCCTGACAAGCTGGAGCCACTCTACTTCACGCTGGGGGCATGTCTCTTCAACATTCCGAATTACGATCTGGCCTTCAAGACATTCACGGAGTATACGCAGAAGTATCCGACCGGGAAGAACATCCGTTATGCCCAGCTGGGGCTGGCGCGCATCATGCGGGCGCAGAAGAAGTGGCCGGAGGCGGTCAAGCAGTATGAGACGCTCAAGAACGAGCCGGCACTGCGGGACGACGTGATGATCGAGCTGGCAGATTCCTACAAGGAGAACGAGCAGAAGGACAAGGCGATTGTGCTGCTGGAGACCACGCTGGCTCCGGGGGTCAAGACATCATCCGATGTGCGGCTGGCGCTTTATCTTGTGGATCTGTATGCGGACGACAAGCCGGAGAAGGGGGTGGCGCTGCTGGACAAGGTGAAGCGGGCACCGGGGATGCGGCCGATGATTTCGGAGATCAACTTTGCGGCGCTCAAGCTGGCCGATGCGCTCATGGGAGACAACAAGCCCGAGGAAGCGCTGCCGGCCTACCAGAATCTGCGCAAGCACAAGGAGGTGGTGGATACGCTCAAGGAGCTGCGGGATGATTACGGGCGTCTCATCAAGAGCCTGTCCGCGCGGGTTGGTCCCAAGGATCCGAACGTGATTGCCAACCAGCAGCAGTTGGCGCGGGTGAAGCAGTACGAGGCGCAGGCCAAGGCGATGATCGAGGCCCTCGAGAAGGAGCAGAACTACGATGCGGTGGTCTTCTACCGGATCGGGCGTTGTTTTGCGGCCCTCGGGAGATTCTGGGAAGCGCGGCTGGCCTTTCAGTATGTTCTCGATAAGTTCCCCAAATTCGAGGATGCGCCGAGTGTGCTTTATGCCCTCACGTACTGTCACTACAACCTGACGCCGGCAGATCTGACGCAGGACAACATGAAGATGGGGGAGGAGACGCAGAAGCTGTGCCGGCAGTTTCTGAGCAAGCATCCTGACCGCGAGGAGACGCAGCAGGTTGCGGAGATGCTGATCACGATTGCGACGCGGAGCGGGGATCCTGCGAAGATCAATACGGTCTACGAGGAAGTGATGGATCTGATCAAGGACTCGCCGAACAAGAGTGTGTTTCTGGCGGTCCAGGTGCAGAACTATCTTGAGCAGTATGATTTCGACAAGGCGCGGGATGCCGCCGACAAGTTTCTCGGTTCGGCGCCCGCAGACGATCCGCAGCGGGAGGCAGTGGAGTACATGCGGGGGCTGACGTGGTTCTTCAAGAATGACTACAACGGAGCCGTGGAGGCCCTCAAGGCGTACATTGAGAAGTATCCATCGGGTCAGTACATTGCGGATGCGAAGTACCGCCGGGCGTTTCTGGTGCTGGGGGAAGAGCGGCAGAAGAAGAACAAGAAGGGGAATCCGCAATTCCGGAATGTGATTCAGTACGCGGATGACATCATCAAAAACCATTTTGGCACTCCATCGGTGGCGGATGCCTATGCCCTCATCGGGGATGCCTACAAGGACATGACCGGGTCCGAGATGCAGGATGCGGGACTGACGCCGGAGACGCTGGAGACGGCCACCGCGGATGCCTATGTCAATGCGGTGAAGAATGCGGCGGCGGAGCAGGTGGCTGAGTACAGTCTGACGCAGGCGGCACCGATGCTGAAGGCGCAGAGTCGCTGGCCTGAACTGATCACGCTGTACGAAGGTTTCCGGAAGCAGTGGCCTGAGAACCGTCAGTCGCTTGCGGCGGTCGGGGAAATCTGCACAGCGATTGTGCGGCGGAGCGACGGGGCATTTGCGGATGAGATTGCGGCTGCCGAGGAGAAGAAGGACGAAGCGGCGGTGAAGAAATTCATGGATCAGAGGCTGGAGGCGCGGGAGAAGGCGCAGGCGGAGAGCCGGCAGTTCCTTGCCGAGACGATCACGGAGAACATCAACAATCCGCGCAAGGATGGGGTGGAGGATCTCATGCAGCAACTGGCTGTGGCGGCCATTCCCAAGCGGAAGCCGGCTCCGGTGCCGCCTGCCAATCCTGCGGCGACCACGGACCCTGCGGTGAAGAGCGAACCTCCGAAGCGTCCGCCGCCGCCGACGGTGGAGGAACTGGGCAAGCCGGCTGAGGCGGAACTGGACCGTCTGCTCGGGGAGAAGGATCTGTCGGCGATCGGCAAGGCGCGGTTGGTTTATGTGAAGTCCCTGCTGTACCGGAATCTGGAGGCCAAGCAGCCCCGGAAGAAGGACGACAAGGGTCAGTATATTGTCGACAATGCGCCGAAGCGTTCGGATGAATTGATGCAGCAGCTGACGACGGAGTTCCGCCCTGAGGATTACAGTGGGCGGCTCCTCGCGGTGGTGGGGGATCATCTGCAGAAGGCGGGCGAGCGGGACAAGGCAGCGCAATGCTATAACCGGCTGCTGCAGTTCTTCCCGCAGTCGGCCTTTGTGGACTGGGGAGCGGTGGGGCTGGGTCAGATGGCCCTTGAGGACAAGGATTACGAAACGGCTCTAGCGAAGTTCAACGTGGCCACGGAGGAATTTCCGGGAATGAAGTACGGCGAGGCGCTGCTTGGGAAATCCCGGGCGCTCATGGAACTGAAGCGGTTTGGCGATGCCGAGAAGGACCCGGCGAACAGCCCGGAGAAGATGCTGAAGGAACTGCTTGGGGACAAGACGACGCCTCCCGAGACGAAGGCGGAGGCCACGTGGCTGCTTGGGGAAGTCCGTTTTGCGCAGCAGGATTATGGTGACGCGTTCAACTATTTCCAGCGCCTCTACTTATCGTTCCTGAAGTTTCCGAAGTGGGTGGCCCGGGGTTACCTGCGGGCAGGGGAGACGAAGGAGGCCCTGCAGAAGTACACGGACGCCAAGGATGTGTACAAGGAAGCGGTCGAATCCCCGAAGATCAGCGAGCGGATCAAGGGCGAGGCTGACTTCCAGAAGATTCAGGAAAATTACCGCAAACTCTGATGGCCTGTCCTTCTGTCATGAATTTCTCAATCAGATCCCTGACTGCCGCGGCTTCTCTGCTGCTGGTTCTATCTGCGGGCCCGGCGGGTGCGCAGCGGCTCTATTTTGCCAATGGGGCCGACGTCGACTGGAGCGAGGTGACTCTTTCCGGCAGCAACATTCAGAAGAAGATCCGCCAGGCGGATGGCCGGGATGGCTATGCGAGCATTCCGGCGTCGAATGTGGCCCGGGTGGACTGGCCGTTTCCGGCGGAATTGGCGGATGCTGGCGAGGCCCTCAGCCGTGGCAATTACGATGAAGCGCTCAAGAATGCGGAGGCGGTGCGGGCGATTCACCGGAACTGGAAGGACAAGCCGGGATCGTGGTATGTTCCTGCGACGCTCATTGCGCTCGAATGTCATATCCGGAAGAACAACAATGCGGAGGCCGACAAGATCTTTCCGGAACTGCGCAACATGCAGCTGAGCAGTGACTATCAGAAGGGTGCCGGGATGATGGAGGCGCTTCAGCAATTTCAGAAGGGGATGACTGGTCCGGCCCTGCAGAAGGCGAACACGCTGCTGGCGGGAACGGAGAATTCCGCGGTGCTGGCCCGTCTTTACAATCTGATTGGCGACATTCAGTTCAAGCGTGAGGCGTACAAGGAGGCTCTTGATGCCTACCTGCAGATACCGGTGTTCTTCGGAACCCAGGCTGCTCTGCTGCCGGGCGCGGAGTTCGGGGCCGCGCGTTCTCTCATGCGGCTGCGGCGGCTGGAAGATGCCAATGTGTCACTGGATCGGATTCTCCAGCGCTACAAGGGAACGTGGGTCGAGGCTCCGGCGCGGAAGGAGAAGGAAGATCTTGAGAAGGTGATTGGAGCCGGTGGGGCCGAAGCGGCGGGGAAGGAGGCTGGTGAAAAGCCGGCCGGCGGTGCGGCTCCTGAAAAAACCGAATGATTTCCGAGAAAAAGCCTACCCAAGAGCTAACCCTGTTTTCTAGAATCTGCCGAAAGCGACTCCATCCGAACCATCATTGAATTTCCCAAACACCTGCCATGAACGCCAAACGTCTTCTGCGTCCCTTCCCCATTGCCACCGTTTTTTCCCTGCTCGCCACTCCGCTTGTGCTGGCGGCTGAAGAGGAAGCGAAGGGTGGATTCTCCGAAAAGTCTCTCTGGGACATGATCGTCCTCGGTGGACCGGTGATGATCTTCCTGTTCCTGTTCTCGATTGGGATGGTCTGGCTGGTGATTGACGGGGTGCAGCGTTCCTCGCTCAAGCGTCTCATGCCGGACAGCGAACTGGAGAAGATGCGGAACTATTTCCGGGCGGGCGACTACGTGGGTGCTCACCAGAGCTGCGTGGACAATCCCTGTGCTTTCAACAATGTGGTGCGGGCTGGTCTGGTGAATGTGGGGGATGGCAAGGATGCGACCGAGGAAGCGATCCTTGCGGAGATCAACCGGGAGCAGCAGCGTCAGGCGACGCGGCTTTCCTATCTCTCCGTCATCGGGGTGTGCACGCCGATGGTGGGTCTGATTGGAACGGTGTTCGGGATGATCGGGGCCTTCGGAGAACTGGGCAAAGGCGGAGCCACCCAGAACACGGAAGCGCTTTCCGAGAAGATCGGCGAGGTGCTCGTGGCGACGGCATCTGGTCTGGTGATCGCGGTGCCAGCCTTCATGGGCTTCTACTTCCTGCGCAACCGTCTCCAGGGATCGGTGCACGAGATGGAGAACGAAGTGGCGAATCTCTTCCGGAAATTCCCGTATCATCTGGCTGAGGGAGTTCACGTGGGCGACCAGGAACTCTATGCCAACGCGCCGGCCTGGGTGGAAGGTGGCGCGGGCGACGCCGTGCAGGCCTGAGCCTGGCGGATTCATCAGTTCAAACCAACTCTTCAATCTAAAAACCTATGGGCGGCGGCGGCGGCGGCATGGAAAGCGGGGAACCTGAGTTTCAGGTGGCTCCGATGATTGACGTGCTCCTTGTGATTCTCATTTTCTTCATGAGCATCACGACGGCGCAGATTGAGAAGCTCGACAAGTCGATTGCGCTTCCGGTGGCACCTGATGCCAAGGAGCGGAAGCCTGACAAGAACCAGCGGACGGTGAACGTGCGCTGGAACAAGAATGAGCAGAAGGCCCTCATGACCTTTGGGGGGCTGGAGTGGCAGGACCGGGAGGGGCTGGCCGAGGAACTCCGGAAGATTGCGGACACCATGCCGGACGGCAAGGGGGGGACGCGGCTCGAGATTCTGGTGCGGGCTGACCGGGCGACGCCTGCCAAGGAAGTGCAGGCGGCCATTGCGGTCATTGCTCAATCAACTGCTGCGGTGGCCTACGCCACGCACAACCGCTGAACTATCTTCATGAAGCGACACCGCCATCAGAGTCAGAGAGAAGAGGAAGTGGGGTTTCAGATTGCCCCGATGATCGACGTGGTCTTTGTGATCATGCTCTTCTTCATGGTGCAGGC
>CAZSDE010000042.1:0-13499 GCA_964605435.1 uncultured Akkermansia sp. | reverse complement strand
AAATCGAACGCGTCATCCAGATCCTCTGCCGCCGCACCAAAAACAACCCGGTCCTCATCGGGGAAGCCGGCGTCGGCAAGACCGCCATCGTCGAAGGCCTCGCCCAGGAAATCGTCAGCGGCAACGTGCCCGAAATTCTCCGCGACAAGAAAGTCATCACCCTCGACCTCGCCCTCATGGTCGCCGGCACCAAATACCGGGGACAGTTCGAGGAACGCATCAAGGCTGTCATGGATGAAATTCGGCGTCACCGCAACGTGATCCTCTTCATCGATGAACTCCATACCATCGTCGGAGCCGGTTCCGCCGAGGGTGCCATGGACGCGAGCAACATCATCAAGCCCGCCCTCAGCCGCGGTGAACTGCAATGCGTAGGAGCCACCACGCTCAATGAGTACCGCAAGTACATCGAGAAGGATGCCGCGCTCGAACGCCGCTTCCAGACTGTCAAGGTCGAGGAACCAAGCGAGGACGACGCCATCCGCATCCTCATGGGCATCAAGCCCAAATACGAGGCCCACCACAAGGCAATCTACACGGACGAAGCCATCACGCAGTCGGTCAAGCTCTCGTCCCGCTACCTGACCGGACGCTTTCTTCCCGACAAGGCGATCGACATCATGGACGAGGCCGGGGCCCGTGCCCGCATTTCCTCGATGACCCGTCCGCCGGAACTCAAGGAGATCGAAGCGGAAATCGAACGCATCCGCAACGAGAAGGAAGCAGCCATCAAGGACCAGGACTTCGAGAAAGCCGCCTCCCTGCGTGATGGGGAACGCAACACCCGCAAGAAGCTGGAATCCCTCATAGAAACATGGCGCGCCAGCAATGAGGAAAAGCGCGTCACGGTGGGTCTCGACGAAATCATGTCTGTCGTCAGCAAGTGGACCGGCGTTCCCCTCAACCGCATGGAGGAGAAAGAAGCCCAGAAGCTTCTGAAGATGGACCAGGAACTGAAGGGCAAGGTGATTGGCCAGGATCATGCCGTGGTGGCAATCTCGAAGGCGCTGCGGCGCAGCCGCGCGGACCTCAAGGATCCCCGCCGGCCAATCGGCTCGTTCCTGTTTCTCGGGCCGACGGGGGTGGGCAAAACCTTCCTTGCCCGTAATCTTGCCGAATTCATGTTTGGCGACCCGGATGCTCTCATCCAGATCGACATGTCGGAATACATGGAGAAATTCACGGCGAGCCGGCTTATTGGCAGTCCTCCGGGGTATGTGGGCTACGAGGAAGGCGGCCAGCTGAGCGAGGCTGTGCGCCGCCGTCCGTACAGTGTGGTGCTTTTCGACGAGGTCGAGAAGGCGCATCCGGATGTCATGCACCTTCTGCTCCAGATCCTCGAAGAAGGCACCATCACGGATAGCTTCGGCCGCAAGGTCGATTTCCGGAACACCATCATCATTCTGACCTCGAACGTCGGGGCGGAACTCATCAAGAAGCAGAATGTCATGGGCTTCGGTGCCATCGGAGCCGACGCCCACGACTATGCCTCGATGAAGGACAAAATCACGGAACAGGCCAAGCGGCACTTCAAACCGGAATTCCTCAACCGGCTCGACGATCTCATCGTCTTCCACATGCTCGAGAAGCCGGACCTTATCCGGATCGTCGACCTTGAAATCGACAAGGTGCTCAAGCGGGTCCGGGACAAGCACATCCGGGTGGAGCTGGACGCGTCGGCCAAGGAACTCCTCATCGAGGAAGGCTATGACCCGGCCTACGGTGCCCGTCCCATGCGCCGGGCAGTGGAACGCCACCTTGAGGATCCCTTTGCGGAACACCTGCTGCGGGGAGACATCAAGGAGGGCGACAAGGTCCGTGTCTCCCGCCGCGAAGGAGAACGCACTCTCAAGTTCAGCGTCGAAGAGGAAGCCCCCCCCGCCGAGGGAGAGGCCGCCGTTGTCGAGGGCTGACACGATCGCCGCCCGGCATTTGCCAATCACCCGGGAGCCGCCCCTGCGAGGGGCGGCCACCTTGGCGCATCAACGAAGTGCCCTTCTCAGACTGGGGCTGCTCTTGTGGGACCCGGCGCACTGCAGGTCTCCGCGGGGCCTCTAGTCCTTCGGGCGACTGCTGCTGCCCCGGGACCGCCCGCTGCTTCCACTGGGCCGCTGACTGCTGCGGTTCCGGTCGCTGCTCTGCTTGCGGATCTCGGAGCCCTGAACGGAACGCCCTCCGCGGGTCTCCCAGGTATTCCGGGAGAACTTGTAGCCTCTGTCCGCAAACCATTCCTTCGAGTGCCACCCTTTCGGTTCGTCCTTTTCGGCGTCCTTGAGACGATAGAGCCCGGCATTCCCGCGGGAACCGCCGCCACCTGCTGAACGCGGCTGAGCCCACTCCGGCGACCTGCCGTTCCCATGGTCATGATCATGCCGGTCACCCCGGCGGCAGCAGCAGGGATTCCGGCGGCACTGAGGGCATACCGCCCGCGGTCCATGCCATCCCCCAGGCCAGTAGGTCGGGCCGGAGATCCATCCGACGCCCCCTCCCGCCCAGGAACCTCCATAGCCATCGCCCCAGCCATCGTCAGGAAAGCCGCCGTAGCCGGAGCCCCCATAATGGGGCGGACCCGTCACGCAGCCACTCAGCAGCAAAACCGGCAGCAGCGCGGCAAACCGGAGGAAAAACCATTTTGTTTTCATGGTGGCAATGACACTCTCAGGAGATGGAACGCAGGCCACCGCGAATTATTCAGGCCATCATGGCAATGGTCCTGACGCTTTTCCTGCAGCCCGGGATACTCAGAGCGGCTCCCCCGCTGGTAATCTCTGAATTCATGGCGCTCAACCAGCATGGCCTCCGCGACGAAGACGGCGACCGCAGCGACTGGATCGAACTCCACAATCCCTCGCCGCAGCCGGTATCCCTCGCGGAACTCGCGCTGACCGATGACCCTGGCGACCCCATGCGCTGGAAGCTGCCGGCCGGAACGATTCCCCCAGGCGGGCACCTCGTCATCTTCGCCTCCGGCAAAAACCGCCTTACGCCCGCTGGACCATGGCATACCTCCTTCCGTCTCGCCGCGGAAGGTGAATACCTTGCCCTGACATGGCAGGGCATCATCCTGAGCGAATTCGCTCCCGCCTTTCCATCTCAGCTGCCCGATGTCTCGTTCGGCCTGCTCCCCGGCTTCTCCTCACCCCAGTTCATGACGCAGCCGAGCCCCGGTCTGCCGAACATCGTCTCGCCGCCAGTCGCACCCGTAACCTTCACCCCTTCCCCGCGAACGTTCACCTCTTCGCTGCAGATCAGCTTGGCAACAGCCGATCCAGACGCGGTCATCTGGTACACGCTCGATGGCAGCCCGCCCGTGCCCGGCGAGGCTCTCCGCTACACGGGGCCGTTGCCAGCGACCGGTTCAACCCGTCTGCGCGCCGTGGCTGCTTCCGGGTCCCTCACCAGTGCGGTCAGCTCAGCCGCTTGGATCCGCATTTCGGAGGAACTCGCCGCATGGCAGTCGCCGCTGCCCATTCTCCTTATCGAAAACTTCGGGCAGGGCACGGTGCCGGCCAAAGGCTGGAGCAGCAACGGCTCCGGGATCCGGCAGGTTCCCCGCCAGGAAGCCGCATGGTTCATCTTTGCACGGATTGGAGGGATGGCCTCCCCGTTGTCCGCTCCACAGCTATCCGGCTTCGTCGGAATCCGGGGCCGCGGAGCCATTTCCACCACATGGGCTCAGAAACCCTATCACCTACAGCCACGCGACTCCGCGGGAGCGAAAACCGATGCTTGTCCACTCGGGCTGCCCGCGAATGACGAATTTGCCCTGTACTACCCCGACCCCACCGGTGGCGACTTCCGCGACCCCACCATGCTCTTCAATACCTTCGCGTATGAACTGAGCCGCGCCCTCGGCCGCTGGGCCCCCCGGTTCCGCTTCACGGAGGTTTTCCTCAATGAGGACGGCGGCCCCCTGACCACCGCGGACCGGCGGGGTGTCTACGTTCTGCTTGAGAAGGTCTCGCGGGGCAGTGACCGGCTTCCCTTCGACCGGCTCAGCGCCGATGGGCAGCGGGGCGGAGCGCTCCTCAGCATCAACCGCATGGACCCGGAGCCGGAAACCGGATGGCCCGCTCCCAACGGAGCGACCGCTCCCCAGTTCTTCCACACGGCCGGACCGGATGGCATCCTGCAGACCCCCGCCAACAGCTTCCCGGTTCAGGGCGACGATCTCCCCTCCTGGGCCCAGGCCTTCCTCAATTTCGATCAACCCTCCGGAGACACCATCAGTTCCAGCCAGCGCAGCGCCCTTGAAGCATGGTTCCGCGGTTTCGAGCAGACTCTTTACGACGATCTCAAATGGCTGCACCCCACCGGCGGATACCGGGCATGGCTCGATACCCCGGACTGGGTCCAGGGCTACCTGCTGCACAATCTCATCCGGCACAGCGACGCCCTCCGGCTCAGTCTCTATCCATGGCTGGGAAACGACCGCCGCCTCCGCATGGGCCCACTCTGGGATGTCAATTTCGGCGGCTACTACGTTCAGGGCACCGCAGCGGCCGCCCCATGGTACCGCCGGGAACAACTCTGGTTCCCCAGACTCTTCGCAGATCCCGATTTCCTCCAGCAGTACACCGACCAGTGGGCCGCATGGCGCGCCGCCAGCCTGAGCGACGCGGCCATGGCCCAGATCATCGACGCCCAGGCTGAAGAAATCACCCCGGCCAAGGCAGTCGCTCAGGGTCTGCCATCGGCCGGGGAATGGCACGCACGGCTCGCCACCATGAAGCAATGGCTCCAGGACCGCGCCGCATTTCTCGATGAACAATTCCTCCCCATCCCCGCCATCGTGCCGCACGGCGGAAATGTCCCCGCAGGAACTTCCTTTGCCATCAACACCAGCGCGGAGTCCGCCGCATGGCAACCCGACGGCGACCCGCGCGCCAGCGGCGGTCTGCCGGCCCCGGGTTCGTCCACCGCACCAGGCGGCCTCATTGACCGAGACGTCCGCATCATGGCCCGCTCGCGCTCGGGCACCACATGGAGCGCCCCGGCCAGCGCCGTCTTTGTCACTGATGCATCCGACCCGGCACCCGGTGATCTGATCTTCTCGGAAATCCATTACCACCCAGCCAGCCCCACAAGCTCCGAAGACTCCGACGCCGGGCGGACCTCCGAAGACTTCGAGTTCATCGAAATCCTCAACCGCAGTACGCGGAAAATCAGTCTGCTCGACTGCAGTCTGCGCGGTGCTGTCACCTACTCTTTCCTGCATGGCAACCAGTGGTCGCTCGAACCCGGCGGCCGCATCGTGGCCGTCGCCAGCCAGACTGCCTTCTCCAGCCGCTACGGCCCCGGCATCCAGACAGCCGGCGAATTCCAGGGCCGCCTCCCGGACAGAGGCGGATCGCTTCAACTCACCGCGCAGGGAGTGACCATTGATTCGCTCTCATGGAACGACCGAGCCCCGTGGCCCGAGGCGGCTGACGGCCCGGGGTACAGCCTGACGCGCATCACGACCATCCCACCGGAATCAGTTAGCCCACCAGAGGCGTGGCGCTCAAGCGTGGCCATCGGGGGTTCCCCGGGAAGCAGTGACGCGGTCGCCTTCAGCGGCGGCGACCCCTCATCGTGGGCCGGCTATGCTCTTCCGTGGCCTCAGTCTCTCGAATTGACTCCAGCACCCATGGGTTGGGCACTTGCCATCTGCGTGCCTCCAGGAAACGACGACGCGAACTGGACTCCCGAGAGCGCCCCGTCTCCCGTAGGGCCATGGGAAATGCCCGGCGGCTGGATCTACGCAGGTGAATCCCGCACTCCCGACGGTTTGCGCCGTCTTCACTGGAACACTGCCGCCCCGCTTCGGTTCCAGCGCGTCCGTACCTCCCGCCGGTAAAACATCGTCCGTCAGCCGCCGCTCTGCCGCTGGGTCGATCGCCCATGGCGCACCGGCATCGATGTGACACGTGATTTGTGCCGACCTTCCCTCACTTCGAGGAGCACCCGTGTGAATTCCTCCATGTCCGCCACCCGGATGGCTCCGATCTGCGTGAGCACTTCCTCGTAGGCATCAGTCGCCTGACCTCCCACAATCACCGGAATTTCGTCGGGCAACAGACTGCGCAGCCTTACCATCTGCCCGGGCAGATCCGGATCATCCGCCGGGTAGACAATGCTCAGCGCCACCGCTCCAATGCTGTTCATCATGACCGCACCCACGATCTCTTCCGCTGGAAGCGAAGGACCCAGATACGTCACATTCCAGCCGGATTTGCGTGCCAGTCCCGCTGCGATGGCTGCTCCCATTTCATGCAGCTGCCCAGTCGGCGTGGTGACTAGCAGCCTCGGAGCGGACTCCGGAGTGCTCACAGGCCGCAGGGTCCGGCTCAGATAATCCTTGATGGCACTGGTGGCTCCATGCTCCTGCGCCGCGGTAAGGTACCCGCGCTGCCATTCAACACCCACCCTCTGCAGCAAGGGCACCAGCACCCGCTCCAGCATCCCGGAATGCCCCATCACCAGCATCGCCTCGTCGAGCGTCCGTTCCAGGCCCGGAACATCGTACCCGCAGACGCAGTCCAGCGCCCGCTGCACCAGCACCCCGGCATCCACCGGAGCCACCGCCCGGCCCGGAGGCAGCGGTGCTCCCGGCACATCGCCGAGCCGCTCAATCATGGCCTTCAGTTCCGCCGTTTCCAGCCTCGCAATCTGCCCGATATTCAATCCCGTGCGTGTCAGCCGCGCCAGCATGCTCAGGCGCTCCACCTCCTCATCCGTGTAAAGCCTCCGCTGTGTCAGACTCCGCCCCGGACGGACCGCCGCGTACCGCTTTTCCCACATCCGCACAAGATGAGGGCTCAGCCCCGTGCGGAGGGCGACAGCCTTCATATTGTGGAGTGGTTCCATGAAATTCGAAAGTGTGGGCACAGTCCGTACCTCGGTTGCCCTCCGGAACGACCGCCCGTCAATCGGGGAATCACGGCGGAAGGCACAGGTTGGGACGATGGAGAGAACGCCTGCGCCTCACTCCGGGATGCCCCGACCCGGGAGAGCGATTCCCCTTGCCCCGCAGAAGTCCGGGTGAACCATCAGGACTGCACGCATGGAAACGCGCCACTTCATCATCGGAACGGCCGGCCACATCGACCACGGAAAGAGTTCTCTCGTCCGCGCCCTTACCGGCACCGACCCGGATCGACTCCCGGAGGAAAAAGCCCGGGGCATGACCATCGACCTCGGCTTCGCTCACCTCGTCCTCGATGACTCCGCTTCTGGAATGCGCTGCGACATCGGCATCGTCGACGTCCCCGGACACGCGGACTTCGTCAAGAACATGGTCGCCGGCGTCGGCAGCATCGACGCCGTCATCCTCGTGGTCGCCGCCGACGATGGATGGATGCCGCAGACCGAAGAACATCTGCAGATTCTTGAATATCTCGGTGTCCGGAATGCCGTTGTCGCCCTCACCAAAAGCGATCTCACGGACGATCTGGAAGGTGCCGTCGCGTCCGTGCGGCATGTGCTCCAGGATTCCCCTTTCGCCGACGCTGCCATCGTGCCCGTCGCTGCTCCGCACGGCATCGGTCTCGATGAACTGCGGGCTGCCCTCGTCACCATGCTCCGCAGCACCCCGCCACCGGCCGACATCGGAAAGCCACGGCTCCCGGTCGACCGTGTCTTTTCACGGCAGGGCATCGGCACCGTGGTCACCGGAACCCTGACGGGAGGAACCTTCCCGCGAGGAGCCGCTGCGGTCGTGCAACCCCACGGACAGGCAACCCATCTGCGGGGCCTCCAGCATCACCACAGCCCGGTCGAAACGGCCACGCCCGGCCGCCGCACGGCCGTCAATCTCGCCGACGTCGCCGTGGCCGAACGCGAACACCGCAGCG
Organism: uncultured Akkermansia sp.; assembly: GCA_964605435.1. Lineage (GTDB taxonomy): Bacteria > Verrucomicrobiota > Verrucomicrobiia > Verrucomicrobiales > V1-33 > V1-33. The sequence goes on along the minus strand of CAZSDE010000042.1, from coordinate 5,664 downwards.
GCGTTGCGCGAGGCGATGTAGTCACTCTTCCCTCCCTCGGTAGTGGCCACGACACCCTCGATGTCGTCATCTCCTGCTCCTCACGGGAATCCCGGGGCGACCGCCCGCTCCGCAATGGCCAGAAAGTCGTCTGGCACCACGGCTCTGCCGGCATCGAGGCCAGACTCTACCTCCAGGGAGTCCGGCAACTCGACTCCGGTGCCAGCGCCCCCGCTCAGCTCCGCTTCCGCGGAAAGGTGTACGCGTTCAGCGGCGACCGCTTCGTCCTGCGCGACGTGGCGAGGCAGCGCACACTGGCCGGCGGTCTCGTCATCGACCCGGATGCCGGCCGTGCCCATTTCCGGAAGCCGAAGTTCCGTGCATGCCTGGAAACCTGTGCAGCCAATGCCGGGGACCCGGCCATCCTCATGGCTGCCCTGACGGCACGCGACGGTGCCCGTCTGCGGGAGTCGCTCCTGCTCAAGAGCCGCTGGAGTGCCGGAGAACTCGAGACCGCCGCCGCCGGACTCATCAGGTCAGGCAGCCTGCGCGCCGAGGGGCCCTGGCTCATCGACCGCGCATGGTGGGAAAGCCAGGTCGCTGCAGCCGGCAGTCTCATCAGGTCGTGGCACCGCGCCCGACCGGAACTGCCCGGCCTGGACGCCGCCGAATTCCAGAGTCAGGCTGCAGCTCTCCTCCCCGACAAACGCCTCCTTGACCCCCTGGCTGCTTCCCTTGCAGCCGTCGGATTCATCCGCAGCGGCCGCCACTTCCGCCACGTCGCCCACCGTCCCGCTCTGCCGCCCCAGCTGCAGGCATCCGGGGCCCGGCTCCGGGCCGCCCTCGCAAGGAACCCCGTGGAACCACCCGGCATAGCCGAACTCATCACCAGCCCGCTCGACCGCCAGGCCCTCAAATTTCTCTGCGATACCGGCGAAGCCGTCCAGCTTGACGAGAAAGCGGTTCTCCTTTCCGATGCCCTCGAATCCCTCAAGGAAACCATCACGGGTCACCTCGCGAAGACCGGCGGAGCCACTGCCAGCGACCTGCGCACTGTCACCAGCACGACCCGCCGCATTCTCATTCCCCTGCTCGAACGCATGGACCGCGAAGGCCTGACCAGACGCGACGGCGATTTCCGCCGGCTCCGGCAACCCCCGCCACCAGGCGGGAAATAGGACGGACAGCTGCGGCATGGGCGGCATTCCACGGAGACAGGCCGCGCTCCGGGCCATTCACCGTTGATCACCCGAAGACACAGTCACTTCCCGCCCCGGGGAGCCGCGAGGATCTTTTCAATCCTCACTCCTACCGCATCCTCGAGAGCCATGAGCGCCTTGTTGTAGTCCGCACGGGCCTCCGACCGCCCAATCTCCATCTGCTGCGCAAGATCGGAAAACTCATACTGCATCCGCTTCGGCCGCGTGTAGTCATTGATGTCTACCGTGCTTGCCTCAAGCTCCGCGATCGCTTTCGCCGCATCGCTGGCCTGCTCTGCCACCGCCTTCTCAAACCCTTCCAGCTGCGCCCCGGATTCCCGCAACCGCCGGATCGCCAGGGAAACTTCGGAACGGATCCGTTCCCGCTGTCGGCTGATCTGACCAGCCCATGCCTTCGCCTCCTCAGCGAACGCTTTGTCGCGCTTATTGATTCCCAGCCAGTTGAATAGCGGAATGTCAAAAGCCACGCGCACGAGCCACTGGTCCTGATTGCCCGTACGGCCATCGTTCCAGCGGCGATCCCAGCCCCCATCGACAAAATTCGCAAACGGAATGCGCGCCGCCCGTTCCTCCTTGACCCGCGCGAGGGCAATGGCCTGCCGTGCCCGGCTCTCAATCACATCCGAGCGGTACACCATCGCCAGTTCCGTCAGCCAGCTCACATCCAGCGCCGTCGGATTCACCACCCGCCGCACTGCCGTGCCCCCTGTGTGAATCCGGTCCGGCGAGGCCAGACCACAGAGCGATCCAATCCAATCCCTCAGCCGGACGACATCATTCTCGGCTTCCCGGATGCCGATGATGGCCTTGTGCATGTCAATTCTGGCCCTTGCCTTGTCCATGGCAAAGGTCGGCTGGTTGAGTTTCTCGAGTTCCCCGAAGAATTCCCGGTAACCCTCCCGCCGCTTCTGCTGCGCCGCCAGTTCGCTCTCCATGGCGGCCAGATCCAGATAGAGTCCGCGGATTTCCCGCACAAGTTTGTCTTCCTCCGCGAGATACTCCGCCTCAGCCAGGGAAATCTCCGCAGCCGCCCTTTCATAGAGGGCCTTGCGTTCAATCGGGTTCGGCAGGTTGAACCGCAGCAGCATCCCAAACTCATCCCGCGCCGTCCAGTTCGGCGAATTGACAGTCTCCCGCGACCGGCTCACGAGGCGACGCTGCACGTTCTCCTGCTCCCCATCCCTCCTCGTCGCCGTGCCGAACAGGTCCGACTGCGTGCGCGTGCGTTCATTCGAGGAAGCATCCTCGCGGACCTCGTACACCCTCGTATCAATGGTCTCCCGCCCATTCCCCGGAGTCACCCGCCGCTCAATCTCCCGGTAGCGCCGCGTGGAAGCACGCCCGAAATCCCGATCCACGGTCGATTCGCCGTATCCGAGTTCCCCGAAAGGAGCCAGCGACCGCGTCGCCGAGGTCCCCGCAAATGTCTCCGAGGTGGTCTGATACTCCCGCGCGGTCTCCGTAAACGGAACGCCGATGAAATCATCATTCTGCCACCCATAGCTGAAACGCAGTTCCGGATTCTCCCACTCGAACGCCGCCATCCTCTGCGCCTGCGCCGCCGTGATCGCCACCCGCCGTCTCTCCAACTCCGGACTGGTCGCAATCGCCAGCAGAATCAGTTCATGCTCACCCAGCGGACCCGAAGGCGGGACCATGGCAAGGAGCGCCTCGGGACTCGGCACCTCCGTAACCGGTGCCACGGACTTCGACTGCTCCCCTTGTGCAGCCCGCACCTTCTTCCCGGATTCCACTGCGGGCGCAGCCGGAGCCCGGCCGGGTTGCCCTTCTTTCTTGGGGCCACGCCTGAAAAGCCCAGCATGAGCGCTGCTAAGGAAGCACAGAAAAAAACCAGCGGCACTCGCAGACAGAATAAGTCGGGTCATCGGAAAACGGAAAGGGTGGGAGCGCTGAGATGAACGTGCGAAAAGGGGAGAGGTCGCCGGGATGCAAGCAGGAAACCGGGGTGGGCGCAAGCTCCACTTCCACGGCAGCCGAAACCGGAAAGGCAACCACCACATTTCCTCAGTCCAGATGAAATCCTCCTGAAAAACCAGGATTTCCTGCCGCCCCGGCAGCCGGTACCGCCTGCCGGACGGCCGCAAGCAACCTCTCCGGTTCATCCGGTGAGAGCACCACCACCTTGCGGTCCCACCGCAGCACCACCGCCTTCGCCGGATCCGTCACCGCCGCCCAGTACCGTCCCAGGCGGCGGTTCCAGTACAGGCCGCTCCACGAAAAACAGCCCCCCACTCCCCACAGGCGGAGACTTCCAGCCATCGCCCGCGGGTCCGCTTCCACCGACTGCAACGCATCAAGGGGAAGCCGCCAGCGCCACAGCAACCGACGCACCACCACCGCCTCCCTCGACACCTCATACCCCCGTACCGCGAAGAGCCCACAGATCCCGAGCACCAGCACCATGGCCAATCCCACCCAACGGAAAGCCGGCCACCACGCTGCCGAGGCCACCACAGCCACCAAACCCGCCACTCCACAGCCAACCGTGATCAGCCACGACAACCGATTCCAGCAGGCTGCCTTCAGAAACACCGAGTTGCTTTCTTCGTCGCTCTCCACCTTGTCACCAACGAAAAACCCCGGCCGGGATCACCAGCCGGGGCATGAATTCATCAGTCCAGTGAACTTCTCAACGCTTCACTTCGCCGCAGCCACCGGCACCGGGGGCGGGGCAATCGCATCCTTGATCTTCTCCAGCCCGCGGTACTGCTTCCCATTCTTCTCCACCATCCCACGGGACACCAGATTCTGCAGCTTCTCATAAGCCCGCAACCGAAGCATCTCCTCCCCACCACTCACCGCATTCCGCAGCTTCAGATTCTCGTATACAGCTTCAAACAGATCGTTGAACTCGTAGATTTTCTTCTTCATGAGCGCCGCCACCAGTTCATCGGTCACATGATCAGGTAGCCGACGGGAAAACCTTGTTCGTTTTGGAGTAGCCATATCATGGGACTGTAACACGAAGTGACGAAATTGCGACTCTTTTCGTTATAGCGCAGGAACTTTTCTCAGAAACGATAGGGTGTCAGGATATCCCCTTTGCCGGCCAGCGGCGGACTCGCATGCGCCTACGTATCCCGATCGCCAGAATCGACTGCAACTGAGGTCTTTATCCGAGACCCATGCGGGTACGAACCTAGCCCGGCGTCGGCATGGAAACAGGGTCGCTGGCACCCCACGGATTTCTCGGGAATGCTGATCATCCACGCTTCCTGACGGGTACGCGGGAGTTTCCAGTGCCGGACTTCCCCCCGGACTGGACATCAGCGGGCGGAAGCGGGATGGGCAGAGCCTTGGGGGCGGGCACCGTATTTCCCCGGGGAGGCTGAACTGGAGCCGGTCTCTGCTGACTTTTTTTGGTTTCCCCGGGGCTCTCAGTGGCTGGTTTCGACTGCTTCGTCCCGGGCGACGGGGAACTGGCTGAAGCGGTCCCGGAACTCCTCTCCGCCGGTTCGGAGGCAGAAATCATCGGGATCATGGCACTTCCGGGAGGCAGATTGCTTTCTTCGTATTCCGATCCATCATCGAACGCACCGATACAGCGAATCCCGGTGGGCCCAATTTCGAAGGCTTCGCGGCTACACGGCCAGACCGCTTTGTTGTACTCCTCTACAACCTTGGCTCCGAACGCCTGAAAATCAGGCGCTGACCTGGCAAACACGTAAACCGTGAAGTGGTCGGGCATGAGGACGACCACGTGTTCCCCGAAAATCCGGCTGAACCTTGCGTAGAACTCCTTGCAGAGGAAAACCGACGCCGTCAGATGACTCTCCGAGCGCAGGGTAGCCCTGATGGCCTTGCCCTTGGAATCCCGCTCGACCACGGAATTGATCGTCTCGAGGAGTCGCGCCGCAGCGGCTTCCCCCTCGCCCTGAAACTCCTTCCAGGTATATCCGGCCTCCTCGAATTCCTCTGCGGTCAGATGGGCAATGCCCAGTTCCTCCTCGCGGGACGGAACAATCGCCGTGAATCTCGACCCCGGAATGGTCCGCGAGACAGTGGAACGCAACGCAATGGGCTCGATCGCGAGACACCTCGGCTCAAGCTTGCGTGCCTTCTCGTCGGAGTGGCCCCACCCCGCCGGAAAGAGCGTGACGAACAGACAGAGGATCCAGCGCATACCCTCGTTATCGCACAGAGCTTTCCAGATGCAAAGCCGAACCAGCATACTGACCAACTAACACCCGCTGGCCATGGACCAGACGGCGCAGGCACTCATTCCCGCTCCAGCAGACCCTTCATGGCCAGCGCAAGGATCTCCATGGTGTGGCTGACCACGGGTGCGCCCGGCAGTCCGCGCAGATGCGACTGAATCTGCGTAAGGCAGCCGATGTTGCCCAGCGCGACCCTTGAGGCGCCCGTTGCCAGAATGGCTTCTGCCTTGCGCCTTCCCAATTCGCGCGCGGTCTCCGGCTGGTCGATGTTGTAGGTCCCGGCACTG
>CAZSDE010000041.1:13374-13722 GCA_964605435.1 uncultured Akkermansia sp. | reverse complement strand
ACGGCTGCAGCGATTTCACCGCCCACATTGGCATCGATTTCGTCGAAGACGAGCAGCGGGATGTCGTCCTCGGCAGCGAGGGCGCTTTTGACGGCGAGCATGACGCGGCTCATTTCTCCGGAGGAAGCGATGACGCGCAGGGGTTTGGCCGGTTCGCCGGGATTCGGGGCGAACATGAATTCGGATTCTTCGGTTCCGTGGGCACCCGGCTGGGGCAGCGGGTGGAGGTCCACGGTGAACTTTGCTTCGCGGAAGCCGAGGTCGGCGAGGTGACGGCTGACTTCGCGGGCGAGGCGCGGAGCGGCCTTGCGGCGGAGCTGCGAGAGGGTGGTGGCGGCCGCATCGACT
>CAZSDE010000041.1:0-13364 GCA_964605435.1 uncultured Akkermansia sp. | reverse complement strand
GGGCGAGGCGTGCCAGTTCGCCGCTGCGGTCCTCCATGCGGCTGAGTTTGGCGGCAGTGGCGTCGCGGTGGTCGAGCACGCGTTCGATGGATCCACCGTACTTCCGCTTCAGCGATTCGAGCAGATTGATGCGTTCCTCGAGTTCTGCGATCTCGCGTGGGTTGGTTTCGAGGTTTTCCCGGTAGCGCCGGAGGCTGCGCTCGAGGTCCTCGAGTTCCATGAAGGCGGTTTCGAAGGGGGCCGTGATTTCCGCGGTGCTGCGGTCCGTGCGTTCGAGATCGCGGAAGACACGGCGGAGTTCGCCCAGCTGGGAAAGGATGGTGCTGTCGCCTTCGCTGAGAAGGCCGAGTGCCTGGCCCGTGAGGTCGGCTAGTTTCGAGCTGTTGGCGGCAATGCGGTGGCGTTGCAGCAGCGGTTCCTCCTCGTCCCGGCGCGGGGCTGCGCTGTCGATTTCCTCGAGCTGGAAGCGGAGGAGTTCGAGTTCGCGTTCCCCGGCCTGCTCGGTGCGGTTAAGATCGTCGAGTTCCTGCGCGATGCTGCGCCATGTGCGCCATGCTTCGCTGTAGGTGGCGAGGGCGGATTCCGCGGTGGCGGCGGCGTCGAGCATGGCCAGCTGGCGGTCGCGGCTATTCAGGCTCTGGTGTTCGTGGGGGCCGTGGAGGTCGACAAGGTGCTGGCCGAGCGCCTTGAGCACCTGGAGGGTGGCCGGGGCGCAGTTGACGAACTGGCGGCTTGGTCCCGAGGCTGAAATGACGCGCCGGATGATGAGCTGGCCGCCTTCGCAGGGATCGAGTCCGGCTGCGGCGAGGACGGCGTCGATGGTGCTGGTATCGGCTGGGGCGAAGACGGCTTCGATGCTGCACTGGTCCGCTCCGGTGCGGATGAGGTCGCGGTCCGCGCGTTCTCCGAGCACGAGTTTGAGGGCACCGACGATGATGGATTTGCCCGCTCCGGTTTCGCCGGTGACGCAGACGAGACCACGTCCGAGTTCCCATGTGAGCGATTCGACGAGGGCGAGATTGCGGAGGGACAGAGAGGCGAGCATGTCGGCAGAAGGGATGGCGCGGGCGAGTATGGCAGGGCGGGGCATGGAATCAAGCTGAGGACCGGGCCGCCCGCTGCAGAATCCGCCTGCAAAGAGCGGTCAGCCGTGCTTCTTCCGCCCGTCCATGCTTTCCCTGACATTTCTTGGCACCGGCACATCGACAGGTGTGCCCATGATTGGCTGCGACTGTGCGGTCTGCCGGTCGGAGGATCCGCGTGACCGGAGGCTGCGCTGTGCGCTGCGGATGAGTGATGGGGAAGCTGTGTGGCTGGTCGATGCGGGTCCGGATCTGCGGCAGCAGTGTCTCCGCGAGAATATCCGGAGGCTGGATGCCGTGCTCATCACGCATGCTCATGCCGATCACATCATGGGCTTCGATGAACTGCGCAGATTCACCTGCGGAGAAGAGGAAACGCTGCCGGTGCATGCGACGCATGCGACCATGAACGACTTGCGGAGAGTGTACGAATTCGCCTTCAATGGGCTCAATCGCTACGCGGGCTATTTCAAACCCGATCCCCGGGTTGTGGAGGGACCATTCCGGATCGGAGGGACAGAGGTGACGGCCCTGCCGGTGCTGCATGGGAAGGTGGACACCTGCGGATATCTGTTCCGCCCGGAGCATGGGCAGACGGTGGCCTATATTCCCGACTGCAAGGTGATTCCGGCGGAGACCATGGAGCTGATGCAGGGATGCGGGGTACTCATCGTGGATTGCCTGCGGCTTACGGCGCATCCGACGCATTTCAATGTGAGCGAGGCCCTTGCGGCGGCCGAGGCCTGCGGTGCGGGACGCGTTTGGTTCACGCATCTGAGTCATGAACTTGGGCATGCGGAATTCGAGGCCGGGCTGCCGGAGCACGTCCGGGTGGCCTATGACGGACTGACGCTGGAATTCTGAGCGGCCTTGGCGTCTATACCCGGGCGCGGATGGAAAAGGAGTTGCCGTGGGCAGGCGACGCCGGGCATGATCTCCGGAAATCACGCGGCTTCGTTCATGCTGACTTTTGAAGATCGGTTTCTCCGCGAGGGGAAGTGGCAGCGCCGGCAGTTTCTGCGGGCGGGTTCGCTGGCTCTGGGCGGATTGACTCTGAGCGACCGCATGGCGGTGCGGGCGGCCGCGTCCGGTGGCCCGGATCCTCTCAAGGACCGCTCTGTGATTTTTCTGTTCATGCACGGAGGGCCGTCGCAGTTCGAGACCTTCGATCCGAAGATGGATGCGCCTTCCGGGATCCGCAGTGCCACCGGGGAGATTGCCACTTCGATTCCCGGGATCACCTTCGGGAGCAGTTTTCCGAGGCTGGCGAAGCTGGCGCACAAGTTCAGCATCGTGCGGTCGTTTGTGACGGGCGATGGGAATCATGACATCAAGCCTGTGGTCGGCGTGGATACGCTGCGGGCCAACATGGGTTCGCTTTATGCAGCCGTGGCGGGTTCGGCGCGGCCCGACAGTGCCATGCCGACGAATGTGGCGCTGTTTCCGCGCTCGGTGGATCCGGAGGCGCAGGCCGCCGTCACGGAATTCGGGAATTTCGAGAACACGGGGGAACTGAGCCGGAGCTATGCGCCATTTGTGCCCGGGGCCGGGGCGGACCGTCAGCAGGACATGCGGCTCAATCTCCCGGAGGGACGCTTTCATGACCGGCGGGCACTGCTGACAATGCTCGATGGCTGGCGGCACCGGGTGGGAGGCGGAGAGGCGCTGGAGGGCATGGACGGATTTCAGCAGCAGGCCTTTGATGCCCTGCAGCGCGGCATTTTCGACGCCTTCGATCTGTCGCGGGAGGATGCGCGGCTGGTGGAGCGCTACGACACCGCCAGGCTGCTGCCGAAGGACCGGATCGACCCCCGCTGGAAGAACATCAACCATTACGCCACGAATGCGCTCACGCTGGGGCGTCAGCTCCTGCTGGCGCGGAGACTCTGTGAGCGGGGGGCGGGTTTTGTGACGGTGACGACCAGTTTTGTGTGGGACATGCATGCGGACGTGAACAATGCGCCGCTCACCGTGGGCATGGACTATGTGGGACGTCCGTTTGATCATGCTGTTTCCGCGTTCATCGAGGACGTGGAATCGCGGGGGCTCAGCGAGAAGATTCTGCTGGTCTGCTGTGGCGAGATGGGACGGACGCCTGCGCTCAACAAAGATGGCGGGCGCGACCATTGGGGCAATCTGGCTCCCCTCATGATTTACGGAGGAGGCCTCCGCATGGGGCAGGTGATCGGCAGTTCTTCGCGGGACGGTGGCGAACCGGCCTCGCAGCCTGTCACCATGAAGGATCTCATCGCCACCATCATGCACAGCCTGCTCGACATTGGTCAGGTGCGGCTCATGCCCGGAGTTCCGCAGCGGGTCATCGATGCCATGACGAAGGGTGAACCGATCCGCGGATTGATCTGAGACCACGGTCAGGAATTCCTTGCCCTGCTGCGGGCAGCCGAATCTTCTCTGCTGCGCGGATCCGATTCCCGGGATGGGCTGAGCGCGGGAGGCGGCCACCCGTCACGCAATTACTTCGAGGATGGGCTTGCCGCTGGAGATCATGAGCGGGCGGCCCTGGGCGTCGGTGATTTCGCTGCGCGGGTCAATGCCCATGAGGTAGAAGATGGTGGCGGCGACGTCGTCCGGGGTGACGGGATTCTCGGCGGGCTTGCTGCCTGTTTCGTCGCTGGCTCCGTAGACAAAGCCGCGTTTGGTGCCGCCGCCCGCAAGGAGGACGCTGTAGCATTGGGGCCAGTGGTCGCGGCTGGCGTTGCCGTTGATTTTCGGAGTGCGGCCGAATTCGCCCATCCAGACGACGAGGGTTTCGTCGAGCATGCCCCGCTGTTCGAGGTCGAGCAGCAGGGTGGGCAGGGTTTGTTCCGTGATGGGCAGGTGGTACTGTTCGATGATCGGGAACATTTTTGTATTATTGAATCCGTGAGTGTCCCAGCCGCCCTGGGTCGTGCTCTGACCGCCGATGCTTTCGCTGAAGTAGCAGGTGATGAAGCGGACCCCGCTTTCCGCGAGCCGGCGCGCCAGCAGGCATCCCTGACCGTAGGTGGTGCGTCCATAGCGGTCGCGCACTGCGGCAGGTTCCGCGCTCAACTGGAAGGCGTCGCGGATGCGCGGGCTCTGCAGCATGGCGAGAGCCTTCCCGTAGTATTCGTCTAGCCCGCGCGCTTCCCCGCTGAATTCCATGAGACGGCTCTGCGTATCGATGAACTGCTGTAGTCCCCGGCGGTGCGCCAGCCGGTCGAGACTGAGTCCATCCGGCAGACTGAATTGCGGAAGGCTGAAGCCGTCGTCGCTCGGATCCGACGGAATGAAGAGAGGGTCGTGCTGCTTGCCAAGGAAACTCGCAAACTGTCCGGGTACCGCGGTGCCGTCGCTGATGATATGAGGGTAGCTGACATAGGCCGGGATGGCCGGGTCCCGGTGGGTCAGCAGATGGTCCGCGACGCTTCCATAGCCAGGGAACAGATCGATCGATTCCCGCAGCCGCTGGTCGTCCGTCGGCGGCCGCTTCCCAGTCAGCGCATAGTACCCTGCCGAATTGTGATTCGTCATGTCGTGGTGCACTGACCGGATCACCGTGACCTTGTCCATGATCTTCGCCGTCTGGGGAAGACGCTCATTCACCTCAATGTCCGGACAGGCACTCCGCATGGGACGGTGAGGACCCCGGAATTTCTCATCAGCCGACGGCTTCATGTCGAACGTTTCAAGGTGGCTCGGGCCTCCCCATTGAAACAGAAAGATCACGCTTTTGGCTCGTGTTTTTGGCCGCGGGCCGCCGTAGAGATTCTGCCCTTCCGCCCGCAGCAACTTTGGCAGCGACAGGCCCATGAGCCCGGTCATTCCCGCCGTCAGCATCTGCCGGCGGTTCAGAGTGAAGGATTTGTGAAAATCCGGACAGGCAGAGCGTCGGCGCAGCATGACAAGAATACGGGAGGCGCAGGGTGACTTTTTTCAGGAGGGGAGACGTTCGGGCGATCCCGTCCATTCACGAAGCGGCCCCGACTATGATCTGCCAACACATTTACGGAAACGTTGCAAGCGTTATAAAGCGAACGGAATCGCCGGGTCCGCGGGGAGCAATTTCGTATGACTAGAGCACTTTTTTCTTGCCGGACCCGGCATTGTTGGTGTCAAATCCGCTCCTTGGCGGGGTTAAAGCTCCGCTAAACCTCCCCCCAACTGCCACCTGGTCCGCGCCGGGTGGTCACTCCATAGTCCATGAAACACCTACTGAAATGCAGTCTGGCGTCTCTGTTGCTGGCCTCGGTCATACCGCAGGCACAAGCAGGATCGATCAGCCTCAACTTCGACACGGATCCTTCGGGAATCCTCGACTTCACCGGGAACTCCGTCTGGCGTCCCACTGGTGGAGTAGCCAACTCCGGATACCTCTCCATCACCGATGCTCTCAACGGCCAGTCCGGGAAGATTGTCTTTGATGAACTGGAACCGGGATTTGTGATCAACTCGTTCATCTTCTCCGCGGATCTGCGGACGGGAGGTGGCACCAACGATCCTGCGGACGGCTACAGTGTCTCCTTTGTGCGGGAGAACGATCCTGTGCTGACCGCTCCGGACGTGATGAGCGGCTGGGCGGGGACGACTTCGGAGGCTTCGCTTCCCGAGGAAGGTTCCCGTACCGGTGTTTCCATCGGGCTGGATGAATGGTTCAGTGGCGATGTGAACCCGGGCGTTCCCGATGTGATCGGGATTTCCGTCCGGGTTGACGGGGTGCTCGTCAATCAGACCGCGCTGCCGACGAAGAATGGGACCGCCGAGGATACTACGTCGCTGCAGACTGGTCCTGCCAACGTGCCCGTGGATGAGAACTTCAATGTCCCCGGGCACTCCTTCGCGAACCTGACGGTTCAGATGAAGGACGACGGGAAGCTGACGGTGAGCTACAAGGGCCGGGCCATCATTTCCGATCTCCAGACGGGCTTCACGCCAAGCCGTGGCCGTATCGTGCTGGCCGGACGGACGGGCGGAGCCAATGCGCACCACCACGTCGACAATATCAGCATCACCACGACTTCGGCGAACAAGCCGCTCGTGACTGCCGCGAGCATGACAGCCAACAGCGTGCGGGTAGTTGTCTCGAATGCTCCGGGGATCAATGTCGACATCTCGAAGCCATACACCATGACGGTGGACGGGGTGAACTACCCGGCGACGGCGACGCAGAGCGGTGCTGACTCCATCTTCACAACGACGATTGCGCCACCAGCTCTCTTCTCCGTGGGCGACCACGCGGTGACGCTCAGCGTGCGCGACACGTCCAACACGGAGTGGAATTTCAGCCGCACGGTCAATGTCGGTGCCTACCTGACTATCGATTCCGCATGGAAGGCGCAGCCTGGACAGGTGGACACGGCTGTTCCGAGCTTCCTCGCGAGCATCCACCAGCTGGCTTTTGGCCGCTATCCCGGAGATGCCAATGCACTGCCGCTTCCGGAACGCCATATCGCCAATGGCTACTATGACGGGAACATTCCCGGCATCGCGCAGAACATCATGGACCCCGCCCTTGTGGGCGCGGGGATCACGGCGCAGGCCGACGGCACCTTCATTGTCGAAGGAGCCATCAACTGGGACCAGGACGGTGCCGCCCAAGGGAACTTCAATGTCAACAATGGATTCCCAGAAAGTACCATCCCCGGCATCGCCGCTTTTGGAAACACCGATAACATCGTTGGCGAATTCTTCACGTGGATCCAGCTCCCGGCCGGTCCGACGACTCTTGGTGTGAACAGCGATGACGGCTTCACCGTTTCGTTCGGAGAAACGGCTCTCGACTTCTTCACCCGCCGCGTGGCAGGTCAGTTCAATGGCGGTCGCGGAGCCTCCGATACGCTCTTCACGGTGGCTGCTCCGGTCGCCGGCCTCTATCCCGTCCGCATCCTCTGGTGGGAAGGCGGCGGTGGTGCCAACGTCGAAATCTTCTCGATTGCCGCAGACGGCACCAAGGTTCTCATCAACGACGCTGCCAACCCGGCCGCTCTCAAGGCGTACTACGCCGGTCTGCCCGCCAAGCCATCCGTGCACCGGATCGCCCCGCTGCCTTCGGTCGCCTTCCGTTCCGATAACCGTCACCCCATCCAGATCGACCTGATCGACGGGATTGCCGCGATCAACGATGCCTCGATCACCCTGACGATCGATGGCAAGGCTGTTACCCCGACGATCACTAGTGCGGGCATCAATACCCGGGTGTCTCATCCTCCAGTGGGAACCGGCGGTGTGTGGTCGCGCGGCAGTCATTCGGTCCGCCTGAGCTTCCGCGATGCGACCGGGGCGACCCGGACGGAATCGTGGACGTTCCTCGCAGACGGACCGGAACTGTACCAGGCTCCCTTTGGGCCAGGCGGGAAATGGCGGATCTATGAAGTGGTCCGTGCCGGTGCCACGTTCAAGGATGCCCTCAATGATGCCCGCAGCCGCCGCGATCCAATCACGGGTACGGTGCCGGGCGACCTTGTTTCGGTGACCTCGGCCGCCAAAAACCGCTGGCTCTGGCGCACGATCGGCTTCGCCGGTGACCAGTGGATCGGGGCGACTGACCGTGAAGGCGCTGCCCCCGGTGCGCAGGAATCGCAGACCTTTGGTTCACCTGGCAATCTCAGCAACGGCTGGGCATGGACCAATGGCGACCCGTTTGTCTTCAATAACTGGGGCGGCGGTGAGCCGAATGACTGGTCGGGTGCCGAAGACGCTGGCCACATCCGTGGCGATGGCCTCTGGAACGACAACAAGTCGAGCTTCCTTTTCGATGATCCGGAACCTCCCACCATCCAGCCGGGTACGAGCAACGACGAGTCCGGCGGTCCTGGCATGATCCGCGTGGTCGAATACAAGACGGAAACTGCCTATCCGGTTCCCGGGATCCGTTACGGCTCGGTGTTCCCGCCCGGCCAGCGCCTCCCGATTCCCCGGAATGAGGAAGGCAAGTGGAGTGTCCGCGAAGTCCGTGGCCTCGGTCTCGCCGGGAACGTGGTCGACGCCGTCGACAATGCCTTCAGCGGCATCGGTACCCACTACCACACGCAGAGCCCGTACCTCGACTTCACCGATCCGCAGACGAACCCGAACGGTGGTCCGATTCTGACGACTCCGCCCTTCCCGTACCTCAGCAACACGGCTGCGGACGACAACAACATCCTCGTGCTGGCAACCACCCGCCTCAAGATCCCGGCGGAAGGTGACTACACCATCCAGGTCCGTGGCGACGACGGCTTTGCCCTGCGTGTCCGCGGCGGCACCTTCACGGCCGTGAACGGCGATGGCTACATCGATCCGGCGGACCCCTCGACCATCGTGTTCGAGCGCGGCACCGGTGATGCCAATACCCGCGGCGTCATCCGCCTCGCGGCTGGTGAACACGACGTTGAGTTCGTCCACTGGGAAGGTGGCGGCGGTGCCTGCTTCGAAGTGACCGCGGCCACCGGCGCGCGCCTCACCGTCGGAGAAGCTCAGTGGCTCCCGCTCGGCTCGAACACCTTCATTCCGGAAGTGAATTCCGTGAACGCTGTGTCCCTCAAGTCGCCTGCGACCATTGCCAACGCCAATCTGCGCAATCGCGGCGACGTGCTGCCGGCCATGCGCGCCATCATCGAGAAGGCCATCGCAGACGGTACTGCCTTCAGTGATGTTCGTCAGAATCTGGAACTTGGCGAAGGCGACATGCCGAACAACAACGGCGGTGACAACTACATCACCAAAGTGACGGGAACGTTCGCTCTCGCCGCTGACGCCAATGGAGACGGAACGACGGGCCAACTCATCGATGTTACGTTCATCCTGAACTGCGACGACGGTGCCAGCCTCCGAATCCTCGGTCAGGACTTTGCGGCCGCCCTCGGCGACGGCAATACCAAGCTCATCGACAATGCCGGCGACATGACGCTGACGGCTGATTTCTACACGGGCAATACCAATGCCCGTGGCCGTATTCAGCTCACGGAAGGTCAGAGCTACAGCTTCGTATCGTACATGTACGAAGGCGGCGGTGGATCGAACTACAACCTGCGCTGGCAGCTCGGCGACTGGCTTGGTGGCCTCACGGCTCCGACCGCCCTCCGGACAGCTGCATGGGCGGGTGCTCCCGATGCCCTCAACCTGACGGCTCCGGCCACGGTGACGAACTCGAACAATGGCTTCGGTCCTCCGTTCCTTGCGACCACCCGCACCATCATGGCCGACGCGGTGGCTCAGGGGGTGGCGCAGACCGCCACTGCTGGCATCACGGTCTTCCGTGACGGCGACGACATCTGCTGCGGCCGCCCTGGCAACAACATCTACGGCCAGGCCGTGGTCATGCCGAACGGTGGTCCGGATGATTACGCCAGCCGCCTCACGGGCCGCATCGTGGTGGATGACAAGGATGGCATTCCGGGTGAGACGATCCGTCTGACCTTCGGTCTGTTCGCGGATGACGGATGCGAGATCCGCATCGTCGGCCAGGACTTCCTGAGCGCTGCCGATACCACGGGTGATGGCGTTGCTCAGATCGTACAGGTCGATGGCGACGGTGTTCTCACGGCTGACTACTGGACGGGCAACACGCAGGCCTTCGGGATCATTGATCTCAAGGAAGGCGAATACGACATCGTCGGTCACCATTTCGAAGGTGGTGGCGATTCCGGGTACGAAGTCTGGTTCGCGGTCGGCGAGTACACTAGCCTCGATGCAACGGCCTTCCGTCCGATCACGACGAACTCTGGATTCTACATCCCGCCCAATACGGGGGTGAATCTGGGTGTGACTCCGAATCCGGACCTCGATGGCGATGGTATCCCGGGAGTCTGGGAAACTGCGTTCGGCCTGAGCGACAGCAACGCGGCCGACGCACTGCTCGACGGCGACCGCGACGGTCAGACCAACCTCCAGGAATACGCTGCGGGTACGAACCCGAACGACACGAACAGCTCGTTCCAGATCACGAACGTCCAGTTCACCCCGGGTGAGATCGCTCTGACCTTCCAGGGCGTTCAGGGCCGTGGCTACCAGATCGTGGCCAGCCCAACCCTGAAGGGTGACTGGGTACCGATCGGTGAAGTGCCGGTCCGCTCGGCTGATGGAGAAATCCGCTTCCCGGTGACGCATCCGTTCTATGTGAACGCTGCGGCGCGGGGCAAGATGTTCTTCTCAGTCGTGGCAACCCCATACCCCTGATCCGGGCATCTGATTGAATCGGCGGCCGGGATGTGGCATCTGCTGCATCCCGGCCGTTTTCTTTTTTCCGGGAGGCAAGCGTGCACAGGTCCGTCAGTGGATTCGTCAGACCGGATGGCGCTGGAAAACGGCGGGGTCGTTCGACGCGGTGGGGTGGTCAGCGAGTGCTGGAGGCAGTTCCACGTGGCCCCGGCGGGAGGAATGGCCGCGGGGAGGCCTTGCAGGGGAAAACGGCGGGTGATCTGGCCGGCCGGGGTGAGTTCCACGAGTTCGGCTGCCGCCAGGGTGCCGGAAAGCCGTCGGCCGGGACGCGGGCTCAGTTGGAGTGACCACGTTTGCGAGAAATGGCTGGAGGGAATGGCAAAGCCGAGTTCGACGGGGCCGCCGCCGGGGGCTTGGAGGGGCTGGGCGGGAGGTTGAAAGCCGGGTCGATGGAGCAGGGCAAAGGCTTCCCAGACATTGTTGCCAGGTTTTCCCGGCGTGGAGGATTCCCGGAACAGGAGCGGCCGCCATGGCTGGGCCTGGCCCGGTGACTGTGCCATGAGGGTCAGGGCGGACTGGTCCGGGCACTGCAGGGAGAGCCGGAGCATGTGGCGGGGCGGTTCCGCCGGGGCGGCGGTGACGGTGGCCACCGATCGTGCCCATGGCCACTGGCTGAGTGCATGTTCCCGGAAGAGGACCCATGCCATGCCGCGGTCTCCCCAGCCTTTGCCCCATGGATTGACCAGCAGGAAGGCACCCTGTTCCCAGTCGGCGAGGGTAATTCGGCCGTCTCCCGTGATGTCCGTGTCGTTGCTGATGCGGCCGTCACCATTGGCATCACGTCCGATGGAGAGGTCGTAGCCGGCATAGACCATGGCATGGCCCGGACCAGTCTGGCCCCATTGACGCACCATGGCTCCGCAGCCGGAGGGCATGCCCTCGGGAAACGGGACGATCCTTGTGCCCCGGATGGGGAACTCGCAGGCGACCGGGTGCCCGGATCCGAGTTCCCGCAGCACCTTCCTGAGGTCGGCCTCGGTTTCGAGCGGGAGGATGTTCCATGTGGCGGGTCTGTTGGCGAGGGCGCGCCGGTAGCGGTCGAATCCATGCATCAGCCGCGGGGAGAATGAGGGCAGGTCCGCTTCCGAAGGCACTCCGGTCTCCCGGCTGAGGAGCCAGCCATCCACGACGTGGGAGCGGCCCGAGCGGTCATCTGCGAGGAGTCCGTAGGCGAGGTAGGGCGAGAGCCGCCGGGACGGATCGCCCGCGGCCCCCCCCCGGGCCCGGTTGATTTCGCAGGCCAGCAGGTAGTACAGACCAGCGTGCTGGGCGCAGGATGATGCCTGCTGCGGGACAACCGGAGGAAACCACGCCTTCGTGGTCAGATTGACTCCGCGGGGGTGGGCTGCCGTGCCGCCCTCCGGGCTGGAACACGAAGAAACGGTGAACACCCCTCCCCAGAGCAGGATTGGAATGGCGCGCCAGGGGCCCCTCATGCAGGTCCTCGAACACGAAATCGCGGTCATCTTCAACCGGAAGCGGCCACGGAGGGCATGATTCATGGTTTCCGAGTCGGCGCTTGCGGCGTTTATCCTCCGCTCATTTCCTGAAACTGCATGCCTTTTGAAAAACCTCGCCGCACTGACGGTGTTCCCCCTGAACCGGAAGGGGGGGCGGATGAGATGCTTTTTCTGTTCCGGAATCTTGCGGTGCTCACCGATACGGCTTTCGATCCTGCGGTAGCGCGGCAGGCCATCGAATCGGCGGTCTCCGTGGGTGACGAGTCCTTGGAGCAGGTGGTGGCGGCTGCTTCGGGTTGTGGTCTGCGGGTCGTGCCGGCGCGACTTTCCGTGGCGGATGCCGTCTGGCGGGCGCGGGCGGATCTGCCGCTGGTGGCATGGAGTCCGGTGCGCCGGACATGGCTCATCATCACGGGAGATTCATGGTTCCGTGCGAGGCTCGTGCGCACCGCGGGGGGCGGGCGCAGTGAAATGGTCAGCCGTGGTCAATTAGCCCGCCTGCTGGGACTCCGCAGCAGCCGTGACGAAGCCGATTTCGGTGTCGTTCATGCCCAGCGGTCCGTTGAATTGGCCAATGGACGGAATCCGCTCGGCCCTGAAGTGACAACTTCCCATGGTCATGGCGGGGCCGCGGGACATCATGAGGAGATTCCTCCGTGGCGGCGTTTCCTCGGGCTCCTGCGCGCCGAGATGCCCGATATCCGGCTGATTGTGGTCTACAGCCTTGTCACCGGGACTCTCTACCTTGCGGCCCCGCTCGCGGTGAATGCGCTCGTCAGCAATCTTTCGTTTGGCGGTCAAGGACAGCTCATTCAGGCGGTGGTGGCGCTTGCGATTGCTCTGCTTGCCTGTCTGGCCCTCGCGGAAACCGCGCGCGGCATGCAGTATTATCTGAGCGATGTCATCCAGAGGCGTTTGTTTGTGAGATTGACCGCCGATCTGTCCTATCGTCTGCCGAGGGTACAGCTTTCCTGCTACGATGGGATCCATGCGCCGGAGCTGATGAATCGGTTCCTCGATATTGTGACCGTTCAGAAAACGACTGCGTTTCTGCTGCTGGAGGGCATCAATGTAGTCCTCGGCTCGGTGATTGGAATGGTGGTGCTGGCGTTCTATCATCCGTTCCTGCTCGCCTTCGACGCCTGCA
Source organism: uncultured Akkermansia sp. (assembly GCA_964605435.1). Classification (GTDB taxonomy): domain Bacteria; phylum Verrucomicrobiota; class Verrucomicrobiia; order Verrucomicrobiales; family V1-33; genus V1-33. The sequence continues at coordinate 498 of CAZSDE010000041.1, read as the reverse complement.
TCATCGTGATCGTGATGCTGATTGTGTTCATATTCGGACGTAACGCGGTCCGCACGAGCATTGTGGAGAGCCGTTCCAAATATGCGGTGGTGCACTGGCTGGAGGAACTGGCGCGATATCCTGCCGTGTTCAAGGGACCCGGGGGCTATGCTCTGGCTGCCGAGCGGGCCGACCAGCTGGCGCTGGACTATCTGCACGCGCGGCGTTCGCATTTCCGGATCCTGATCCGGCAGATTGCGGGCTTTCTGGGACTTGAAGTACTGGCGACCACGGCGCTTCTGGTGATTGGGGGATGGCTTGTGCTGAACATGGAGCTGACGCTGGGGCAGCTGGTGGCGAGCGAGCTGATTGTGGGGACGCTGGTGGCGGCCATTGCCAAGCTCGGCAAGCAGTTCGAGGCCTGGTACGATGCCATGGCCGCGATGGACAAGCTGGGTCATCTGGTTGATCTGGGCACCGAGCGGGAAGACGGGGAATCGCCACCCATTCGGGATGAAC
>CAZSDE010000040.1:0-13745 GCA_964605435.1 uncultured Akkermansia sp. | reverse complement strand
CGCATCCAGCGCCACCCCGTCAAGCCAGCGCTCCACCGCCTCCCCCTGAGCCCGCCCCACTGCCGACAATCCCATGTCAATCTGCGATCCCCCGAAAACCCGGTGATAACGGTCTTCCACTTCTCCATGCCGGATCAGATACAGCTGCGTCGGGTGATTCGGGAGATGCGCCTTCATGAAAGGCGCGATCACAACACCACCACGCCACTCCGCGCCACCGGAAATCCAGAAACAGCCACCTCAGCCGCCAAATTGCCGGATGACGTCCGCACGGACTGCGCCAATGTCCCCGGATGTATTCCGACGACGATATCCAGTACGCCCTCGAAACTACCGAGGTCCTGCACGAACCGGACCGGCGCATCGATACCTTCGGATCCACCAGCTTCGAATTCCGCCTCATCTCGGAACTCATGGACGACGTCGGACAAATCAGAGTCCGCAGCGGCCGCATCACCGCGGAAAAACCCCGCATCCTCAAACCAGAACCCTTCGGAGAACTCGACTTCGAAGGATTCGGTGAACCCGCCCGCGCCTTCGCCGAATGGCTCAAGGAACGCCTCGAAAGCTCCGCCCTCCTCCGCTACGGCTTCAGCTTCCGCAAAAGCGATGTCACCGAAAGCCTCGTGCACGATTCCCTCGCCGCCGTCAGCGACCGCGTCATCGCTGAAGCCCGCTCCTCCGGAAATCCCCTCGTCGCCGTCATTCAGGGAGTCGATGACACATGGGAAATCAGCCTGCTCCGCTTCACCATCGAAATGATCCAGAAATCACAGCGCATCAACCTTTTCGACTTCAAGCGCCGCGGATTGCTCTGAAGCCCCCGGCCGCCGGCGCCTGCCACCACAGAGAAGCCCGCTGAGCGCCCAGAGCGACAGCAGCACGCCAGCCCCAGCCATCACACAGGCACGCACAAACTGCGCGCCGCGCGGCCCACGCAGGTCAAAACTGAACACCCGGCCGTGCCACTGCCTCGTCCATTCACGGAACGGATCGCCCTCGGCCCGCACGTTCTCCTCCTCGATCGGCGCATTCACCAACCCGGCATACTTCACCGTCGAGACCAACCGCACCGCCGCCACGTCTTCCCATGGCACCGCCGACGGCAGCGTGAAATCAACATTCACCTCGCGCGCCTCGAAATCCAATCCCCGGATCCGGCCTGACTCCAGACTGCCTCCGCTCTTCCGGTCCACCGCCACATAGACATCCGCTTCCTGCCAGCCGGCATCGGTACTCACGGCCTGACTGAACTCCAGCATGCGCCGCAGCGTGTCCTTCGAGAAGAGCTTGTGATCCTCCTTGATCAGTTCCTTCAGCGCGAGCGTCTTCTCCACACTGCGCTTCAGTTCCCCACGCTGCGTCAGCCGGGTCAGCCGCACGGATTCCACCTCGCCCCCGCGCTCCCGCAGAACCTCCTGCAAGCCCATCACCGCCAGCGGCAAACCGGGAACCAGCAGCAGCAGAGCCACCTGCCAGCGCGGAGCGGCCGGCCACAACCCGCGCGCCTCGTTCGTCAGCGCCCTCTGCAGCAGCCACCCCGAAACCGCCGAACACAGAATCGCAAAGGAAAACAGATAGATCCCCATCGACGGCATGATCCGTACGTAATCCCCCACCTTCACCAGCATGATCGCCATCGCGATCACCAGCACATCCAGCATCGAATACTTCGCCGACCACGACGTCACCTGAATGATCCCATGCCGCAGCCCTCTCGGCAGCCAGTGCTGACCCGCCGCACACAGCAGAGAAAGCAGCAGCTTCACGAGCGGAAACACCATGCTGAAAGTGAAGATCAGGACGGCCAGAAAATGATTCCCCGTCCCATAGAAATCCCGGATCCCGGACCACACCGAGTACCACCGCGGCCCATCCACCGCATTCGCCACCAGCATCGCCGGAACAAAATACGCAGGAATCAGCGCAATCAGACCCGCCAGCGCCCAGACCACCGCCCAGCGGTCCCAGGCGACCGCAGAGGGTTGGACGACAGATGCCGGAGCGTTGGAAGGAGTCATGACCCTGACATCTGCCGCAGTTCTGCCCCGCTGTCCAGCACAGCCCCAACCTTGCCCGCCAAAGAGAAAAGGCCCCGGTGCACAAGCCCCGGAGCCTTCCCTTTCATTGTTTCGGCTTCCACCCGCGCTCAGTTGGCGGCCGCAGGCTCAATGGCCAGCAGTTCCACCTCGAAGATCAGCGTGGCATTCGGCCCGATCTTTCCACCCGCTCCCTGAGCCCCATAGGCAAGATCGGAAGGAATCACGAACTTGTACTTGGATCCCACCGGCATGAGCTGAACGCCTTCCGTCCATCCCTTGATGACCCGGTTCAGCGGGAACGAAATCGGTTCACCACGGTCCACGGAACTGTCAAACACCGTCCCGTCAATCAAAGTGCCATGATAATGCACCTTGACCGTGTCGGTCGCCGCCGGCTTGGCTCCCTCACCGGCCTTGAGAACTTCATACTGGAGCCCGCTGGCGGTCGTCTTGACGCCTTCGCGCTTGCCGTTCTTCTCGAGAAAGGCCTTGCCAGCCTCGGTATTCTTCGGGCCAGCCGCAGCCGCAGCCGCCATCTGGTGCTTCTGAATCGTCTCCTGCAGCTGCTGGTCGCTGAGCGTCGGCTTCTTGCCTTCCATGGTTTCCTTGAGGCCCTTCACGAGCGCTTCGAAGTCAGGCTTGAGTCCCTGCGACGAAATGTTCTTGCCGATCAGGCAGCCAAGGGCGTAGCCCACATCCGAAGCGGTCGGCTCGGCCGGCACGGCGGCGGCACCTTTGCCTTCCTGGGCTTGCATCATGCCAGCCGAGGCCAGCGACAACAGTGCTGTAAGAATAGTCTTGCGCATCGGCCTGCCTTCCGTCCCCCTCTTCCCGCCGTCAATCGCACACTGCAGACGGTTGAACGGACCCCGATTCCACCCGGAAGACCTGCCACGGACGCAGCCGTCAGCATAACCGCAGCAGCACCACAGGACCGCCCGGATCCATTGAAACACCGCTGGCCCGCAGCGGTCCCGCCACGGCAAACCGCAGCGTCAGATCGCCCGGAAACACCGGTCCAAGACGAGCCGCAGAAAGATCCGACTACGCCAGGATGCCATGGATGACATGGCCATGCACATCAGTCAGCCGACGGTCCACCCCGGCCGTCCGGAAGGTGAGACGTTCATGGTCGATTCCCATGAGATGCAGCACCGTCGCGTGCAGATCATAACACCATGTCACCCCGTCGGCCGCTTTGCCTCCCAGTTCATCACTGCTCCCATGCGACACCCCGGCACGGATGCCCGCCCCTGCCAGCCACGTCACAAAACTCCCACCGTTGTGGTCCCGCCCGGCACTTCCCTGCGTGAACGGCGTGCGCCCGAACTCCGTGGTCCAGATCACCAGGGTGTCGTCGAGCAGCCCGCGCTGCGCCAGATCCTCCAGCAAGGCCGCTATCGGCTGGTCCACACTCACCGCAATCGCCGGCAGCTCCGTCTGGATGTTCCCATGATTGTCCCAGTTGTCCGCCGCTCCCTGCGGCCCGCTCCAGACCTGCACCATCCGCGTGCCCCGCTCAATGAGCCGCCGCGCCAGCAGACAGCGCCGCCCGAAATCTTCTGTCTCCTTCCTCTCCATCCCGTAATTCCTGCGCGTCACCTCGGACTCCCTCGAAAGATCAAACGCCTCCGGCGCACTGAGCTGCATCTGCGCCGCCAGTTCATAACTCGCCAGCCGCGCCTCCAGCCGAGTGTCCCCAGGACGTTCCGCGGCATGACGCACGTTCATCGCCCGCAGTACCTCCCTCGCCTCGCGGTCCGCTTCCCCACCCGTGAACGATCGCTTCCGCAGCGGAAAGAGATCTGGCACCGGCTGCTCCGCCCCTGCCTGAATCACCGTTCCCTGATGCCGCGCCGGAAGAAACCCAGCACTGAAATTCGCCCGCTGATTGTACGGAAGACCCCGCGCGTCAGGAAGCACCACGAACTCCGGAAGATTCTGACTGAGGCTCCCCAGCGCATACGAAATCCATGCCCCCATGCAAGGAAAACCCGGCAGCACAAAGCCCGTGTTCATCATGTAGCTGGCCGGTCCATGCACGCTCGTCTTCGACGTCATCGCCATCAGGAAAGCCATGCGGTCGACCTGCTTCGCCTGCTCCGGAAAGACACTCGATACCCACCGCCCGGACTGACCGTGCTGCTGAAACGCAAACGGACTCTTCATGACCGCTCCGCAGTCGCCGGTCTGCCCCTCCGGCCGCACCTTCGGCCCCAGCATCTGCCCATGATGCTTCTCCAGCGCCGGCTTGTAATCAAAGGTGTCCATCGGACTCGCCCCGCCATTCATGAACAGCTGAATCACCCGCTTCACCTTCGCCGGATGATGCAGCCCGCCATTCAGCTCCGCTCCGCCGGCCACCGCCTCGCGCGTCAGCATCTGCGCAAAGGCCAAACCCGCCAAACCACCACCCGCCTGCCACAGAACGTCCCGCCGGCTCATCCGGCCACCAGCATCGGCAGCATCCATCTTCTTCATTTTCCCATCCCCATACGTTCCACCCGACCCGCTTTTGCACCCGCACGCACCAGACGCACGTACTCCGCCCCGGGTTGCCCATGTAAACTTTCGTATAACATCCCCGACCTTGCCTGTCCCGCGGCCGCGACCACAGTGCCGTCATGAAATTCGGACGCCTGCTCTCCGCCCTCACCGCACTCTTCCTGCCGGCCGCCGCCCTCGCCGGGGAAAATCCCCTCCCCTCATGGAACGAAGGACCCGCCCGCAAGGCCATCCTTTCCTTCGTGACCCGCGTCACGACCGAAGGTTCCCCGGACTTTGTCCCCCAACCCCAGCGCATCGCCACGTTCGACAACGACGGCACCCTCTGGAGCGAACAACCCATGTACTTCCAGGCCTTCTTCGCCTTCGACCGCGTCCGCGCCCTCGCCCCGCAGCACCCGGAATGGAAGGAAAAGGAACCCTTCGCCTCAGTCCTCCGCGGAGAACCAGCCAAGGCCCTCGCCGGCGGCGAACACGCCCTCGTCGAAATGATCATGGCCACCCACGCCGGCATGAGCACCGAGGACTTCGAGAAAACCGTGACCGACTGGATCGCCACGGCCCGCCACCCGAAAACCGGACGGCCCTTCACCGAAATGATCTACCAGCCCATGCTCGAACTGCTCGGCTTCCTCCGCTCCAAAGGATTCAAAACCTTCATCGTCTCCGGCGGCGGTATCGAATTCATGCGCCCATGGACCGAACGCGTCTACGGTATCCCCCCGGAACAAGTCATCGGCTCCAGCATCCGCACCAAATACGAAGTCACCGACGGCAAGCCATCCCTCGCCAGACTCCCTGAAGTCAACTTCATCGACGACAAAGCCGGCAAACCCGTCGGCATCCAGCAGCACATCGGCCGCCGACCCCTCATGGCCTTCGGCAACTCGGACGGAGATTTCGAAATGCTCGAATGGACAAACGCCGGTCCAGGCCCCCGCCTCGGCCTCCTCGTCCATCACAACGACGCCGCCCGCGAGTTCGCCTACGACCGCACCTCACCAATCGGCCGCCTCGCCAAGGGCCTCGACGAAGCCCCCAAGCGCGGATGGACCGTTGTCAGCATGAAAGACGAGTGGTCGCAGATTCATCCACCGAAAGCAGATTGAACTTTCGGTGGCTGCACCCTAGCATGCACTCGACACGACCTATGCACTTTCTTCACGTCGCCCCGTCTCTTGCTCTCAGTGCGCTCGTAACGCTGATCGCAGCTTCCAGCATCTCCGCACAGAACCTCCCCACCACGGGCACTGTCGAGACGCGGATCGGAAAACTCGAACTCAGAAATGGCTACCCGACTCAGGACTCGACCGCCAGAGTCTTCGACACGATTGATCACCAGCGCGCCTGCCAGGCCTACCTCTGGGCTCTCCCCCTCATGGCCATGCAGCAGTGGCAGCAGGAACACCTCACTAAATTCGGCGCCGGCAGTCTGGATTACGTGGATTACCTGACCTTCAAGGACAAGCTGGGACTGCTGACAGCCAATGCCACCACGCCCTACATCATGGCGTTCCCCAATCTCAAGGAAACTGGCCCCCTCGTCTTTGAGGTCCCCGCAGGACCCACCGCCGGCGGCTTCACCGACTTCTGGCAGCGGCCGATCACTGATTCGGGACAGACCGGCCCCGATAAGGGAGCAGGGGGCAAATACCTCATCCTTGGTCCCGACGATCCGGAGATCCGCCCCGAAGGCTACTATGTCTTCCGATCGCCAACGGTGAACATATGGTCCGCTCACCGTGCCCTCGATCCCGATCCCGTAAAAGCCAAAGCACTCGTCGACGCTCTGCGCATCTACCCCTACAGCCAGCGCAGCAACCCGCCTCCCACGCGCCACATCTCACCCGCCGGCCGCAAATGGAGCGGCGAGCAACCACGCGGACTCGCCTACTGGGAAGGTCTCGCCAGCATCATTCAGCAGGAACCGGTCCACGAAAGAGACCGCATCATGATGGGCATGCTGCAGCCTCTCGGCATCGAAAAGGATAAGCCGTTCCAGCCTTCAGACCGCCAGAAACAGCTCCTCACCGACGCCGCACTCACAGGAGAAATCATGGCCCGCACCATCGGATACGAGAAACGATTCGCCGGCGCGAAGGTCTGGCCGGAGAAACGCTGGGAAATATCCCTCAACCTCAAGGAAACAAGCCAGGAAGCGGAACACCATACCCAACTGGATGAACGGACTTCATGGTTCTACGAAGCCGTAGGCGTTTCCGTGGGTATGATGGGCCGCACGGTCGGCTTCGGCCAAGTCTACCTCGAGTCGTCCAAGGACAAATCCGGGGAATGGCTCGATGGCAGCAAAACCTACAAACTCACCGTCGCCAAGGACGCACCCGTCGCTCAGTTCTGGTCATTCACCGTCTATGACAATGAGACCCGCTGTTTCGTGGATACCGGCGTTCCCCCGGACCGCTCCTCCCGCGACAACATCCTCAGAAACCCCGACGGCTCCGTCGACCTCTAATTTGGTCCCACCCCACCCCCCGGCAAAACCGACAGCAACTGGGTCAAGACTCTCCCCGGCAAAGGCTGGTTCACCTACTTCCGTCTCTATGGTCCAACCCAGGCATATTTCGACCGTTCCTGGGTTCTCCCGGATATCGAACCCATTCCCTGAAATGCTCCGGCAACTCACGGTCTGCACCCTCCTAGGCCTCTGCGCCGCCACGGCCCGCGCCCAGTCTTCCTCCGCGTCTCCGTTCCAGCCCACCATCGAAAACAAATCCCCGGCTCCCGGACCCGCCTCCGCAGGCATGGTCTGGATTCCCGGCGGAGAATTCTCCATGGGATCGGACGCCAGGGACGAATCCCTGTGCGAACAACCAGGCGTAACCCGCGACGCTCAACCCGTCCACCGCGTCTACGTCGATGGCTTCTGGATGGACCGCCACGAGGTCACCAATGAGGAATTCGCCGCCTTCGTCGCCGCCACGGGCTACCGCACCATCGCCGAAATCGCCCCAACCAAAGAGGAATTCCCCACCGCTCCCCCGGAAAACCTCGTCGCCGGTTCCACGGTCTTTACACCCACCGAAAAGCCCGTCAAACTCGACAACTACTTCCAGTGGTGGCGCTACGAAGTGGGCGCCTGCTGGAAACACCCCGAAGGCCCAAAATCGGATATCCGCGGCCGGGAAAAATTTCCCGTCGTCCAGATCGCCTACCCGGACGCCGCCGCCTACGCCAAATGGGCCGGCAAACGCCTCCCCACCGAAGCCGAATGGGAATTCGCCGCCCGCGGCGGACGCGCCGGAGAACCCTACACATGGGGCCGCGAACTCAAACCCGGCGGACGCTGGATGGCCAATACCCATCAGGGAAAGTTTCCCGTGAATGACTCCGGCGACGACGGTTTCCCCGGCCTCGCCCCCGTGCAGTCCTTCCCCCCCAACCCCTACGGCCTCTTCGACATGGGCGGCAATGCATGGGAATGGGTCAGCGACTGGTACCGCCCCGATACCTACGCCCGCCGCAAGCTGCTCGGCACCATCGAACGGAATCCCACCGGCCCATCCGCCCCCTACGACCCCACGGAACCCACCGAAAAGAAACGCGTGCACCGCGGCGGATCCTTCCTCTGCTCGGTTCAGTACTGCACCCGCTACCTCGTCGGCTCCCGCGGCAAAGGCGAAGAAAAAACGGCCAGCAATCACGTCGGCTTCCGCTGCGTGAAACCCGCCCGCTGAGCCAACCCACCCGGAGGCTCCCCACCCCATGAGCCCGGTCACCATCATCTGGTCCATGGTGGCCTCGGCCTGCCTCGTGCTCGCCGCCATCCACCTGCTCGTCTGGTCGCGCCACCGCCAGAGCCGCGACCGCATCGCCCTCGGCATCCACTGCCTCGCCACCGCCGCCATGGCCTTCACGGAACTGGCCCTCATGCGCTCGGCTTCCACCGAAGCCAGCGCCAGCCTGCTCCGCTGGTACCAATTCCCGGTCTGGATCAATTACATCGCCGTCGTCCTCTTCACCTCATGGCACCTCAAGGCCGGACGACCATGGCTCGGCTACCTTGGAATCATCAACCGGACCCTCGCCCTTATTCTGAATTTCACCTCCGGCGTCAATGTCAACTTCGCCGCGATCACGAGCCTCCGGACCATCTCCTTCCTCGGCGAAGCCGTGACCATTCCAGCAGGCCCGCCCAACCCCTTCATGCCGGTCGCACAGCTTTCGCTGTTCCTCCTTATCGCCTACCTCATCGATGCCGCCATCACCGTCTGGAAACGCGGCGAAAAAAGCCGTGCCATCCTCGTCCCCGCCACCATGGCCGCATGGATCGCCGGAGGCACCGCCCACGCCATTCTCTCGTTCTGGGGCCTCGCCGATGTCCCCATGGCGGCCTGCCTATACTTCCTCGGCATGATCGCCACCATGGCTTTCGAACTGAGCCGCGATACCCTCCGGGCCGGAAGCCTCGCCGAAGAACTCCGCACCACCAAAGAAGACCGCCGTCAGGAAGTTGCTCACCTCGGGCGCGTCGCCACCGTCAGCGGTCTCTCCGTGTCCCTCGCCCACGAGATGAATCAACCCCTCGGCATCATCCTCAGCAACGCCCAGGCCGCCCAGCGACTCCTCGCCAAAGACCAGCCGGACCTCGCCACCGTCCGCCAGATCCTCTCCGACATCATCAGCGAAAACCGCCGCGCCTCCGAAGTCATCCGACGCATGCGCGACCTCCTCCGCCGCGGAGAAGTCCATCAGCAGCCAGTTCTCCTCAACACCATCGCCACAGAAGTACTCAGCCTCGCCGGACCACTCCTCCGTGATCAGAATATCTCGACAACCACGGAACTCGACCCCGACCTGCCCACCATCCTCGCCGACCGCATCCAAATGCAGCAGGTTCTCCTCAACCTAGTCCTCAATGCCTGCGAGGCCATGGAAGATACCCCGCCAGACCAACGCCGGCTCCACCTGTCCACCCTCCACAGCAACGACTTCATCCACCTCACCCTCAAAGACTCGGGCCGCGGCCTGCCACCCGACCCCGAATCCATCTTCACCCCATTCCAAACCACTAAGGAACAGGGCCTCGGCATGGGCCTCCCCATCTGCCGCTCCATCACCGAAGCCCACCATGGCCAGATCTGGGCAGAACCCGGCTCCCCCTCCGGCGCCGTCTTCCACCTCGTTCTTCCCGTCGCACCCTCGCAGGGAAATCCTCCACCCCCATCATAAACTTTAGTATCATTGCAGGCACCCCGCGGAAATGGCAGGATCCCTACTGGTCGATTCGCGACCCAGCTAACCCATAACACCCATCAGTGAAAAAGCACTCCATCCTAAAACTCCTTGGCGTCGCCCTCTGCGCCGCCATCGCTCCGGCCTCGGTCGGTGCCGCGGAAGCCGCCAAACCCAACATTCTCGTGATCTGGGGCGATGACATCGGCCAGTTCAACATCAGTGCCTATAACCGCGGCATGATGGGATACCGCACTCCCAATATCGACCGACTCGCCACCGAAGGAGCCCTTTTCACGGACTGGTACGGCCAGCAGAGCTGCACCGCCGGACGCGCCGCCTTCATCACCGGCCAGTCCCCCATTCGCTCGGGCCTCACCAAAGTCGGCCTCCCCGGTGCCCCGGAAGGCATGAAGAAGGATGACCCCACCATCGCCACCGTCCTCCGCGCCCAGGGATACATGACCGGCCAATTCGGCAAGAATCACCTCGGCGACCGCGACGAAATGCTCCCCAGCAACCACGGCTTCGACGAATTCTTCGGAAATCTCTACCACCTCAACGCAGAAGAGGAACCCGAAAACCCCGACTATCCGAAGGATCCCGCCTTCAAGAAGCAGTTCGGCCCCCGCGGCGTCATCCACAGCTTCTCCGACGGCCGCATCACGGACACCGGCCCTCTCACCCGCAAGCGCATGGAAACCATTGATGAAGAGGTGACCACCAAGGCCCTCGACTTCATGGAGCGCGCCAAGAAGGCCCAGAAACCATTCTTCCTCTGGTGGAACTCCACCCGCATGCACATCTTCACCCACCTGAAGGCCGAATCCGAAGGCAAAACCGGCCTCGGAGTCTACGCCGATGGCATGGTGGAACACGACGGCCACGTCGGTCAGGTCCTCGACAAACTCAAGGAACTCGGCCTCGAAGACAATACCATCGTCATGTACTCGACCGACAATGGCGCGGAAACCTTCACCTGGCCCGATGGCGGCACCACCATGTTCCGCGGTGAAAAGAATACCCAGTGGGAGGGCGGCTACCGCGTTCCCACCCTCATCCGCTGGCCCGGCGTCATCAAACCCGGCACCGTCATCAATGACATCGCCGCCCACGAAGACATGCTGACCACCTTCGCCGTCGCTGCCGGCGACTCCACCGTCGTCGCGGATCTCAAGAAAGGCCGCACCATCGGAGACCGCACCTACAAGGTCCACCTCGACGGCTACGACCTCGCCCCCGCCCTCAAGGGAACTGCCCCATGGCCCCGGAAGGAATTCATCTACTGGACCGACGACGGCAGCGTGGCCGCCCTGCGCTACGGCAACTGGAAGATCACCTTCCTCAAACAGGAAGCCGAAGGCCTCAAGGTCTGGCAGGAACCCTTCACGGAACTCCGCGCCCCGCTCATCACCAACCTCCGCATGGATCCCTTCGAGCGCGCCGAAGAGGAAAATGCCATGGGCTACCAGCGCTGGTACCTCGACCGCATGTTCCTCATCGCCCCAGCCGCCGGGTACGTCGGACAATGGCTCCAGAGCTTCCGCGACTTCCCCCCGCGCCAGAAGCCCGGCAGCTTCAACCTGGAACGCGTGATGGAAGCGGTCACCAAACCGCAGCCGAACTGAGTTACACTCTCCTCTGACAAGACGCCGCGGGTTGTTCCTCGAACAGCCCGCGGCGTTCTGCTTTTCAGAAATCAGCGTTCACCAGCGAGCGGCAATCCGCCCGCCGCAAACACCCACACCGCGCTCCGTTGCTAGAGGTCCCTCGGCTTGATCCTCCCAGCCCCGCGACCCCGACCCGACCTGCCGGATGGCTTGCCAGCCCGCAGCCTCAGCGTCTTTGGCCCACCCGACCGCCCCGCCTCGCCAGTCTGCACATGGGCGGCAAAGAGAAAGACCACCAGCGCGGTCCGCAGCACCACGGCCACCACCGCCAACGGAGGCGACAGCCTCTTCACCGCAAGCACCAACAGCACTTCCACCGTCAGAATCCAAGACGCCGCCACGCAGATCCACGACAGCAGCGCCGCCATCCCTCCAGCCCGATGCTCCCACCATCGGCCTGCCGCCAGCGCCAAAGCCCCAATCCCAAGCGCCATCACCCCAAAGGGCTCCGGCAAAAAGCCCGCCAACCCCATCACCACAACCGCCACCACCAGCCGGACCCAGTCGCGCAAGCCCATGTAAACCGACTGCCTCCAGCCATCACTCCAGCCCACCGGTACCGCCGACGTCAGCCCGATCCGCCATCGTTCCCCCATGACCGCGATTCCCGTCGCCACCAGCGGCACCGCCAGCAGAACCGCCGCCTTTCCCACCAAACCCTCGTCCCCCGCCCACGCCAGCCAGACCAGCGCAGCCGCCCCCGCCACCACCAAGCCAGGGAACACCCGTCGGACCGCCGGAGCAAACCCCTCCAATCCCGCACGCCAGCCCTCCCGGACTCCCGGAAAACCAACCGCCAGCCCCACCACCAGCAGCAGCGCCGGCCAGTCGCTCAGCACCAGCCAATGCAGCGACATCGACCCCAGTTCCACCGCTCCCTCCCCAACCCGGGCTTGCCCGTCCCGTGCGAAAAACCCACCCCCGCGCAGCAAATCCCCCACAGCCATCAGCGCAGGCACCCACAGCAGCCATGCCTGCCGACCCAGCAACCGTACCACCTCGCGGAAAACCCCGCGGCACGGATTCACCCACGCCACCGCAGCGGAACACACGAACGCCAACGCCACCCACCCCCACAGCTGCCATCCGGGAGAGTTCATCCCCGCAGTCTCACCGGATCAGCCCCCAGTGCGGCCTGAACGGCCAGTACACCACAAAGGCAGGTCCCACCAGATTCCGCTCAGGCACCGGACCCCAGTTCCGACTGTCGAAGCTATGCGGACTGTTGTCCCCCATCGCCATGTAACCCCGCTGACCAGGCTCGGCAGGCAGCGTCACCTCGTCGGTTTCCGCCACATTCACAAAACCAAGGTAGTTGGCCACCAGCGGCGGCTGCGGCATCGACGGCATCTGGTAACCGGGATAATCATAGCCCGTCACCGACGGCCCGCACTCCATCACCTTGCGAATCCCCGGATCCTGCGCCGGAACCCCATTCACCAGCAACTGCGGCGGCCGTACCTGCAGCCGATCCCCCGGCAACCCCGTCAGCCGCTTGATGTAATGCTGTGACTTCGTACCCGGCGGCGGCACAATTCCCGTAATCCCATTCGTGCTGAAGACAAACACCTCCCCACGCGACGGCCGCCGGAAGTGATACGACATCTTGTCGACCAGCAGCTGATCCCCCGAGTCAATATAGCCCCGCGCAAAAACATCCCCGCCCCGGAATACCAGCCGCCGCGGCCTGCCAGAAGAATCCGCCCCCGTCCTCAGCCTCTCCATCTGCGCCCCCGGACTGTCATCCGCCCGGATATTGACACTAAGCGACCGCACCGCCGCATCCATGCACAACTCACCAAGCAACTGCCGCGCCGGCGCATACACCGTCAGCTGACCCTTGTCGAAATACAGATCCGTGAACGTGAAGAAATTCACCTTCGAGCGCTGCCGGTAGCCAAGGAATTCCGCCTCGCCCCACTCCTTCGGAATCTCCCGGTCCACATAGTTCCGTCCCCGCCACACATACTCCCAGCCCTTCACGGCAAAATTCGGCAGCTCCCTCCGATCCTCCACCCGCTTCGCCGTGATCCCATTGAGCGTCGGCTGCATCGACGCCGTCGGAATCTTGAACGGCTGCAGATAGTACGCCCGGATCCCAAGCGCCACAATCACCGCCACAATGATCACTTCCAGATTCTCCCGGAATGGCGAAGAACGATACCCCGGCACCGCCGTCTCACAGCTCCGGATCAGCTTCGGCTCAATCTCCGTCAGCGCCGACCGATCCCGCTCCTTGAGCGCCTTGCGGAACGCCGACCGCATGTCCTCGACCTCCTGCAGCCGCTCCGGCGGCATGAGATCCCGCTGGTACGCCACAAATTTGTCCACGCCC
>CAZSDE010000039.1:9896-13920 GCA_964605435.1 uncultured Akkermansia sp. | reverse complement strand
TGACCAAAACACGACTTTTCCGATCAACAATCCGGAGAATTTCCCTTGCGTGCTTGCGAGGGATGGCTTTGGAGTGGGAGGAGAGGAGAAACCATGTCGAATTTCAGTAACTATCAGATTTCGCATCTGCGGCAGTTGGAATCGGAAGCGATTTATGTGCTGCGTGAAGCGGCGGCGCAGTTCCGGAATCCTGCTTTATTGTTTTCGGGGGGGAAGGATTCGATTGTGATGGCGTGGCTGGGGCGGAAGGCGTTTCATCCGGCGCGGATGCCGTTTGCGTTGCTGCATGTGGATACTGGGCATAATTTTCCGGAGACGCTGGAGTACCGGGATCGGTTTGTGGAGTTGCTGGGGGCGAGGCTGGTGGTGGGGCTGGTGGAGGAGAGTATCCGGCAGGGACGGGCGCAGGAGGAGAAGGGACCGCGGGCGAGCCGGAACAAGCTGCAGACGGTGACGCTGCTGGATACGATTGCGGAGCATCGTTATGATGCGTGTCTGGGGGGTGGGCGGAGGGACGAGGAGAAGGCGCGGGCCAAGGAGCGGTTTTTCAGTCACCGCAATGATTTCGGTCAATGGGATCCGAAGAATCAGCGGCCTGAGCTGTGGAACATTTTCAATGGTCGGATGCATGAGGGCGAGCATTTCCGGGTCTTTCCGCTGTCGAACTGGACGGAGATGGATGTGTGGCAGTATATCCGGCAGGAAGAGATTCCGCTGCCGAGTCTGTATTTTTCGCATCGGCGGAGAGTTTTTCTGCGGGATGGGTCGCTGCTGGATGCGGAGACTGGCTATGCGAATCCGCAGGCTGACGAGGAAGTGGTGGAGAAGACGGTGCGGTTCCGGACGATTGGGGATGTGACGTGCACTGGGGCGGTGGAGTCCGGGGCTTCGACTCTGGACGACATTGTGGCCGAGGTGGCGGCGGCGCGGCAGACTGAGCGGGGGACGCGGGCGGATGATCAGCGGAGCGAGTCGGCGATGGAGGACCGCAAGAAGGAAGGGTATTTCTGAGCAGGCGACAACAATTGTAGAATTGAAGACAATGGATTTACTGCGCTTTACGACGGCTGGATCGGTGGACGACGGGAAATCGACGCTGATTGGGCGTCTTTTATATGATTCCAAGTCGATTTTCGAGGATCAGCTGGCGGCGGTCGAGCGGTTTTCGCAGAAGCGTGGTGATGCGCGGGTGGATCTGGCGCTGTTGACGGATGGATTGAAGGCGGAGCGGGAGCAGGGGATTACGATTGATGTGGCGTACCGGTATTTTGCGACGCCGCGGCGCAAGTTCATCATCGCGGATACGCCTGGGCACATTCAGTACACGAGGAACATGGTGACGGGGGCGAGCACGGCGAATCTGGCGATTATTCTCATTGATGCGCGCAAGGGAGTGATTGAGCAGACCTGCCGTCATGCCTTTCTGGCGAATCTGCTGCGGATTCAGCATGTGGTCCTTGCGGTGAACAAGATGGATCTGGTGGAGTACCAGGAGGAAGTGTTTGAGCGGATAAAGTCGGAATTCAGTGATTTTGCGAGTCGGCTCGACAATCTTGTGGAGATGACGTTCATCCCGATCAGTGCGCTCAATGGAGACAATGTGGTGGAGAAGTCGGATAAGATGCCATGGTATCAGGGACCGACTTTATTGTATCATCTGGAGACGGTGTATGTGCGGGCTGGGGAGAATCATGTGGAGGCGCGGTTTCCGGTGCAGACGGTGATCCGGCCGCACAGTGAGGAATGGCATGATTTCCGCGGGTATGCGGGGCGGGTGGCTGGCGGGGTATTCAAGCCGGGGGATGCGGTGGTGGCGCTGCCGTCTGGATTTGCATCGCGCGTGAAGACTGTGCACACGGCGGATGGGGATCTGCAGGAGGCCTTTGCGCCTTTGTCGGTGACGATCACGCTGGAGGATGAGATTGATATTTCGCGTGGCGACATGATTGTGAAGCCGAACAATCCTCCTGAAGTAGGGCAGGATCTGGAGGCGATGATCTGCTGGTTCAGCGAGCGTCCGCTTAGTCCGCGGGGCAGGTTTGCGCTGCGTCACACCACGCGCGAGGTGGCGGCGGTGGTCAAGGACGTGCGGTACAAGGTGAACATCAATACGCTGCACAAGATTGAAGACGACCTTGTGTTCCGGATGAACGACATCGGGCGGATTGCGCTGCGGACGTCGGCTCCCCTGATGTGGGACAGCTATGCGCGGAACCGGATCACGGGAAGTTTTGTCCTCATTGACGAGGGGACGAACGAGACGGTGGCGGCGGGCATGCTGGTGTGAGCGGTGGCGGTGGCTGGGAAGACGTCGAATCTTGACGTGGTGGGAAATCCGGTACCATGTCGGCATGGCGATGGAACCGGCAGTCAGCATTGAGCATCTCACGCGGGTTTTCCGGGTGCCCGGGCTGCGTCGGCGGGAATTCACGGCGGTGAGTGATCTTTCGCTCGAGGTGCCGCCGGGGGGAGTGTATGGCTTGATTGGACCGAATGGATCCGGGAAGAGCACGACGATGAAGGTACTGCTTGGGCTGCTGCGGGCGACGGAGGGGAAGTGTGCGATTTTCGGGCGGGACAGTGCGCGGGTCGACAGCCGGGAAGAGGTTGGCTATCTGCCGGAGAATCCATATTTCTACAAGCATCTGACGGGCCGTGAGACCCTTGCCTTTTATGGTCGGCTCTGTGGGCTGCGGGGTCGGGAACTGGAGGGCCGGATCGGCGAGATGCTGGCGCTGGTGGATCTGGAGGAAGCGGCTGACCGGCGGCTGGGAGGGTATTCGAAGGGGATGCTGCAGCGGATTGGTCTGGCGCAGGCCATCATTCACCGGCCGCGTCTGGTGGTGCTGGATGAACCGACGGCTGGGGTGGATCCGCTGGGGTCGCGGCAGATCCGGGATCTGATCCTTGCGCTCAAGCAGCGTGGCATCACGGTGATTCTGTCATCGCATCTGCTGGAGCAGGTTCAGGAAGTCTGTGACCGGATTGGGATCATTTTCCGTGGGAAGATGCTGCGGGAGGGCAGTCTTGCCGAGATTACGGAGGTGGATCACCGGACGGAACTGGTTCTGGAGGGGGCGACGCCGGACTTTCTCGAGGAGGTGCGGGCTCTTGCGGCGGCGCGCGGGGTTTCGTGGATTTCGAGCGGTCATCCGCGTACGACGCTGGAGACCCTGTTCCTTGAAGTGACTTCGGCGGCGGCGCAGGAGAGCGGGAAGGGGGTGGGATCGTGAATGGCGAAGCGGGGGCGGTTCCGCTGCGGCACCGGCCGTTTTCCTTTGGGCGGGTGTGGGCGATTGCGTCCGGGACGCTTACGCAGCTGATCCGGATGAAGGTCTTTGCCTTCATGGCGATTTTTGCGGTCGTGCTGATCGGGGCGAGTTTTGCCTTTGCTGATCTGAAGAGCGAGCAGGAGCTGAAGATGCTGAAGGACGTGTCCTTTGCGGCGATGCAGCTTTTCTGCATGCTTTTTGCGGTGGCGGGGACGGCGCTGCTGATTCCGCGGGATGTGGAGGACCGGACGATCTACACGATCCTGTGCAAGCCCGTGTCGCGGCTGGAGTATCTCCTTGGGAAGTTTCTGGGGATGGTGCTGGTGCTGGTGATGAGTCTGGCGGCGATGGATCTGCTGTTCACGGCGATTCTGCATCTGAAGCAGAATGCGGTCATTGAGCAGAATATTGCGGAGCTGGAGTACCGGCGGTACACGAGTCAGGAAGACCGGGAGAAGGCTGCGGCGGAGGTTGTGAATCTGATCACGACGCAGGGGGTGGGGTGGAATCTGCAGGCAGGGGTTGCGGCGATTCTGGCGAAGTCCGTGGTGCTGACGGCGGTGACTCTGCTGATGAGCACCTTTGCGACTTCGACGCTGTTCACGATCATGGCATCGCTGGCGATGATGGTGATTGGTCATGCCCAGGCGCTGGCGCGGGAGGTGCTGCTGGGGGGATCGGGCGGCGGGGCGCTACCGCGGCCGGTGGGGGGGGCGGTGGCGGTTCGCCTTCCGGACTTCAAGAGCTTCGGT
>CAZSDE010000039.1:9537-9886 GCA_964605435.1 uncultured Akkermansia sp. | reverse complement strand
GGCGCGGTTCTCTGTCGGGGGGGCGGGGGGGGGGGTGGGTGGGAGGGGGGGGTGGGGGGGGGGGGGAGGCGGGGGGTGGAGGTGGTGGAGATGGGGGGGCTGTGTGCGGTGTACTGTGTGATCTATCTGCTGGCGGCGTGGATTCTCTTTGCGGAGAAGGAGCTGTGAAACGGCCATGCTGACGGTACCACCGCGACGCATTCTGGCAGCCTTGGCCCTTGTGGCGCTGGCTGGCCTGGTGCGGCTGCCGTTTGAGCAGGCGCGGGCGCGGGAGCTGCAGGTGCGCGGAATTCTCGAGCCACCGCTGACGACGTCGCTGCGGGACGAACTGGGGCAATCCTTCTTCATT
>CAZSDE010000039.1:0-9527 GCA_964605435.1 uncultured Akkermansia sp. | reverse complement strand
GGGGGGATTCCGCTCCGTGGTGGCGAGCCTGGTGGAACTGAAGACGATCCGGCCGTGGCAGGAAGGTCAGTGGGGGCTGGTGGATGAATACTATGCGGTGTGCAACCGGCTCCAGCCGCGCGAGTGGCATTACTGGGACCTGCGGGCGTGGCACGCCGGGGTCAATGCGGCGGATTCGTATCAGTACGAGACTGCCGCGAGTGCCGTGGTACGGACCATGAAGACGCGGCAGGCCTTTGCGAAGGCGATTGCGGTGACGGAAGAAGGGATCCGGTACAATCCCGATGTGTATCAGCTGTATGAACGGCTGCATCTGCTGCAGACGCATCAGCTCAATCCGGCGGCGGACTATCTGGCGGCGTCGCGGGCGTGCGCGCGGGGGGCGGAGTGCCCCGGGGCTCCTTCGTATCTGCGGAGGTTTTCCGCGTATCATCTGTCCGAGGTACCGGGGCATGAACTGGAGGCGTGGCGGCGGATGATGGAGCTTTACACGAGCGGGGATCCGCTGAACCGGGCTCCTGGGCTGGTGATCCGGCTGGCGGTGCTCCATCCGAAGGTATCGCAGCTTGATCCTTCGGCTCTGCTGCCGCCCGAGATTGCTGCGCAGGCCGTGCGGCTGCGGGCGGCGTGGAAGGAAAGCCGTGCGGCGGCCGAGAGGCGGAGGGTGGAACTGCACAGTCCATCGCTGCCACTGCACCGCCGGCCCTGACGGAACTGACCGCATCCCCTCGAGGCTGGTGGGCGTTCCCACAAAACCCCGTTGCGCGAGATGCTGAACTGAGGTTCTGCATGGGACCGTCCGGGGCATTTGTCCCACAGCTTTTTACCATTCCCATGGCCTTCGAAATCAAAGTTCCCAATGCCGGTGAGTCCATCACGAGTGCAGTCATTTCCACGTGGCACAAGAAGACCGGGGATGCGGTCCAGCCCGGTGATCTGCTGGTGACCATTGATACCGACAAAGTTTCCACGGAACTGCAGTCGGAGGCAGCTGGTATTCTCGAAATCACGGCGCAGGCCGGAGAAGAGGTGAAGATCGGGGCCGTCATTGGCCTGATCGCGGCTGGGGTGGGCGGCGGGTCGGCCACTGCGCCGTCAGCGGCCACTGCACCGGCAGGGAAGGCTGAGCCCGAGAAGCGGGAAGCGGCACCGGTTGCCCCAGTGGCCGAAGCCCCGGTCAAGCCAGCGGAGCCGGTGGTTCCGAAGGTGGATCTGAGTGTGGTGCCGCGGCCGGTGGCGGAAGTGGCGGCGGCGATTGTGGATGATGCTGGGCGGACGACGCGGAAGCGGATGACGCCGCTGCGCCGGAAGATTGCGACACATCTGGTGAATGCGCAGCACACGGCGGCGATTCTGACTACCTTCAACGAGGTCGACATGACGGAGATCATGAACCTGCGGAAGCTGCTGCAGGACAGCTTTGTGGCGCGCCACGGGGTCAAGCTGGGCTTCATGTCCTTCTTCATCAAGTCGGTCTGCGAAGCGCTGAAGGCGGTGCCGCAGGTCAACGGGCGGATTGAGGGCGACGACATTGTCATCAATCATTACTATGACATTGGGGTCGCGGTGGGGACGGAGAAGGGACTGGTGGTTCCGGTGCTGCGCGACTGCGATCACAAGTCGTTTGGGCAGATTGAGAAGGATCTTTCGGATTATGCGGTGAAGGCGCGGGATGGGAAGATTGCGATCGAGGACCTGCAGGGTGGGGTGTTTACGATTTCGAATGGCGGGATTTACGGGAGTCTGCTGAGCACGCCGATTCTGAATCCGCCGCAGAGTGCGATTCTGGGGATGCATGCGATTCAGCAGCGTCCGGTGGCGTTGAACGGGAAGGTGGAGATCCGTCCGATGATGTATCTGGCCCTCAGCTACGACCATCGGCTCATCGATGGGAAAGAGGCAGTCACTTTCCTTGTGCGCATCAAGGAATGCCTTGAGCAGCCGACCCGGCTTCTGCTGGGGGCCTGAGCGGGCCGGACGGAGCGTGTCGAGAGGATCGGTATCTGCCGCCTGCGGGCGGCCCGTGTTGGCTTTGCCTTGGATCAGGCGAGGATGGGCTTGACCACGTGGCCGGCCACATCGGTGAGTCGGTAATCGCGTCCGTTGTGGCGGTAGGTTAGTTTTTCGTGGTCGAGGCCCATGAGGTGGAGGATGGTGGCGTGGAAGTCGTGGACGTGGACTTCGTTGTGGGCGACGCGGATGCCGTAGTCGTCCGAGGCACCGTGGACGATGCCGGGTTTGACGCCGCCGCCGGCGAGCCATGAGGAGAAGACCCAGTGGTGGTGTTCTCGGCCGGCCTGGCCGGGAGCTTCCTTGAAGGGGGTGCGGCCGAATTCGGTGGTCCAGACGACGAGGGTGTCGTCGAGCATGCCGCGTTGTTTGAGGTCCTTGAGGAGGCCTGCGATGGGTTTGTCGATATTGAGGGCGAGGGGGCCGTGAGCGTTCATGTCGCCATGGGAGTCCCAGTTGCCATTGGTGCCTGAGCCGCCGTCGATGACTTCGATGAAGCGTACGCCGCGTTCGGCGAGGCGGCGGGCCACGAGGCATTGCCAGCCGAAGCCGTCGGTCGAGCCGCGTTTGAGATTGTAGAGTTCGTGGGTGGCGTCCGATTCCTTTGAGAGGTCGAGAATTTCGGGAGCTTCCATCTGCATGCCGAAGGCGGTTTCGAACGAGCGGATGCGTGCGGTGAGGAGGGGGTCGTCCCTGCGGTTGGCGAGGTGGCGCTGGTTCATGCGGGCCATGGCCTTCAGTTCGAGTGACTGCAGTGCATCGGTGGCGGCGCGGCGGTGGATATTGGCGATGGGTTCTGGTCCTGGGGCGACGAGGGTGCCCTGGTGGGCTCCGGGGAGGAAGTCGCTCGCCCAGAGCTGATTTCCGGCGTAGGGGGTCTGGCGGGCGAGGACGACGAACGAAGGCATGTTCTGATTTTCGCTGCCGAGGCCGTAGCTGACCCATGAACCGATGCTGGGTCTGGCGAAGCTGAACGAGCCGCAGTGCATGCCGAGGGTGGACTCGTAATGGTTGGTGTGGTCCGAGCGCATGGAGCGGATGACGCAGAGGTCATCGACGCATTGGGCGATGTGGGGGAAGAGGCTACTGACTTCGGTGCCGCACTGGCCATGCGGCTGGAACTGCCAGAGAGGTTTGGTCAGGTACATGGTGTAGTCGCCCTTGCGGCCCTGCCATTCGTCGACGCGGACCGATTTACCGGCATCGCGGAAGAGGAGAGGTTTGGGATCGAAGGAATCGACGTGGGAGACGCCCCCGTTGCAGAAGATGAAGATGACGCGTTTGGCTTTGGGCTGGAAGAGGGCGGGGTGAGCGGCGAGGGGGTCGCGGGACTCGGCGAGGAGGCTTGAGAGGATGCCTGGGGAAAGGGAGGGACCCGCGACCATGGAGCGCAGGAGCGAGCGTCGTGACAAGGATGGGTGGGCAGCGGTCATGGCGTGGGAAGGGCCGGGGATTCAGTCGCAATGGAGGAATTCATTGCTGCCGAAGAGAGTGCGGACGAAAGCGGCGAGGGCGGGGCGGTCCGGGTGCGCGTCACCGGGTGCGGCGACCGATTCCCGGCAGGCGGCGAGGAAGGCGAGGGCGTCGCTGGTTTCCTCTGCGGAGGGTGGGCGGCCGAGGGTGCGGCGGTAGGCCATGTGAATGCGGGCGGGTTCGCTGTCGGCGGATTTCAGGAGAGAGTCGGCGGCGGCGAGGGAATTTTCGTGAACGAAGGGGTCGTTGAGGAAGTAGAGTGCCTGGGTGGGAACGGTAGTGGGGCGGCGGTCCGGGGTGGAGGCATTGGGGTCGGCACCGTCGAAGAGGGCAAGGAACGGGTGGCGTTTGATGCGCTGGACCATGAGGTAGACCGAGCGCTGGCGATGGTCGTAGACGGCGGTGAAGGGATTATGCTGGGAAAAGGCCCATGAAGTGGCTGGGGGGAATGGGTGGGCGGTGCCCTTGGAGCGGTCGAGCGTACCGCTGACGGCAAGGATGCTGTCGCGCAGTTCCTCTGCGCTGAGGCGGCGTCTGGGGAAGCCTGCGTAGAGATCCGCGTGGCGGCCGGCCTGAGCAGGGGCGGTGGCCTGTTGCCATGTGGCGCTGAGGAGGATCGCGCGGTGGAGGGATTTGAGGGACCAGCCTGACTGCTGGAGAGAAGAGGCGAGGTGGTCGAGCAGGTCCGGGTGGGTGGGAGGTTCGCTGCGGTTGCCGAAGTCGTTGGGGGTACGGACGAGGGGTCGGCCGAAGTGATACTGCCAGAGGCGGTTGGCGATGACGCGCGAGGTGAGGGCGTGGTTATGGTCCGTGATCCAGTGGGCCAGTTCGTGGCGGCCGCTGCCGGCCGTCTGTGGCGGGAGCTGGGATTGACCGAGGACAGCGATGAAGCCGCGGGGAACGGTGTCGCCGGGGCGGTCAGGTTCGCCGCGCTGCTGGATGCGGGCATCCTGCGGGGTGCCATCGGTTACGGCGTAGGCGAGCGGGACCGGTCCGCTGGCGAGTTTTGATTCGAGCGATTGCTGGCGGGCCTGGCTGGCGGCTTTGGCGTCGGCGATCTGCTGGCGGAGGTCCGCGATGCGGCTGTGTTTGGCGGCCAGCGGGGCCTCTGGGGCGGAAGGGCCTGCGTCTGGCGTTCCCGTGAGTGGGGGAAGCGGTTCGGTGCGGAGGGTGAAGTTATCGGCGTCGAGGGCAGGTTTGGTGCCGGTGAGGTGGCCACCGCTGTCGATGAAGGCGTAGTCGATGGTGCCGTCCCAGCTGGCTGGGAAGTTGCCTTGGAAATTCGTGGCGGTGGTGCCCGAGAAGAGCGTGCCGGTGAACTTCCGGGCAGTCAGGTCGAGGGTAAGCTGGACGTGGTGCCATTGGTCCGGCGGGAGCTGGGCCGCCTTGTGGTAATCGTTCCCTGAGCGGACGAAGAAGGCGGACGAGTGGAAGCCGAGTTCGATGGCAGGCGAGGTTGGGCCGTGGCCGATGTGGAAGCGCCATGTGCCTTCGCTGTCTGCGGTGCTGCCGGGTTTGCCGGGATGGAAATCGAAGCTCGCGTGGAGCGTTACTGCCTTCTCTGTGGTCCATGGCTGCGGCAGGTTGAGGCCGAGTCCATTGTATGCTGGGCTGACGGGCAGGGCGATGCCGAGGGATCCTGCTGGGTGGATGTGGTGGAAGGGGCTTTGGGAGGCCGTGGAAATCTTCACCGCGCTATTGGGTCCCGGGTGCCATGGAGCGGCCGGTGGCTGATCCGGCTGCTGGCCTTCTAGGTCGCCATCGTAGCCGACGAGGGTGGTCAGTTCCTGTTCGAGGGAACTGGCGGGACTGCGGAGGTCGGCGGGAACGGTTGGTTCGGCGGTGGTTGGCGGGATTGGCTGTGGCTGGCAGGCAATGTTGTCGATGTCCGTGGGGGGCGGCGGCGTGCTGGAAGACTTGGAAGAAATGGCGACGACTCCGATGACGCCGTTCCATGCGGGATTGAGCCGGTGCAGTGCGATGGGGATGGACGCGCCGGGTCTCTCGAGTGATCCCGAGGCCGAGCGCTGGTCGAGGTCGATGGTGAGGCGGAGCGCGTGCCAGTCGCCTTGCCTGGGCAGCGCGATGGTGATGGGATGGTCGTCCGGGAAGAGAGTCAGGGTGGTGGAGTTGATGCGGGCGGTGAGGGCGTGCGGGCCTTGTGATGTGCCGAGGGAGAAATCGTAATGGCCTTTGGCATCGGCTGAGCCCCGGGCGCGGAAGTCGAGATTGGCGTGCAGCAATCCGTGGCGGTGTGCTGCGGGGAGCGACTGCCAGACCGAGGCGGGGGCGGCAGGCAGAGTGACGCCGACGGATCCGAAGGGGTGGAGGCTGCGGAAGGGGCTTTGGGCTTCCGGGCTCACGGAGATGGAGCCATCGTAGAGCCATGGTGGGACGAGCACGCCGTAGCTTCCGCCCGAGGCTGCGCGCTGCATTTCGAAATCGCCATCGATGTCATCGAGCGAGCGGAGGATGCCCTGGGGATTGGAGCCGGTGGCGGCGAATTCGCTGAGGAGGCTGCGCAGGGCCGGATCCGATTCCGCCGGCGGGACGAGCGGGACCATGGCGCGGTAGCGGTTCTTCTGTTCCGAGCCAGGGAAAGCGAAGCGGGTGCTCGCGAAGATTCCGTAAAGGCCGTAGTAATCCTGGGTGCTGACTGGATCGAACTTGTGGTGGTGGCAGCGGGCGCATCCGAGGGTCAGGCCGAGGAACGTCTGACCGAGCGTGTCGATGGTATCCTGGAGGGTGAGGTGGTGATAGTTTTCCGAGTCGAACCCGAAGCGTCGCGAGATGGCGAGGAATCCGGTGGCGGTGATGCGTTCCGCGTATTTCTCCGGGGGACCGTTGCGGGCCATGAGGTCGCCGGCGATCTGTTCGCGGACGAATTCGTGATAGGGTTTGTCAGCGTTGAGGGCATCGATCACGTAGTTCCGGTAGCGCCATGCGTCCGGGACTGGGTAGTCCGCGGTATCGCCGGCGGTATCTGCGTAGCGGACGACATCGAGCCAGTGGCGGCCCCAGTGTTCCCCGTAATGCGGCGAGGCGAGGAGACGGTCGACGACCTTCGCGAAGGCGTCAGGATCTGTGTCGGCGAGGAACGCGTCGATTTCAGTCGGTTCCGGAGGGAGTCCTGTGAGATCGAAAGTGGCGCGGCGGATGAGTGTGAGGCGGTCCGCTGGTGGTTCGGGGGAAAGGCCGTCGGCTTCCAGTCTGGCGAGGATGAATGAGTCGAGGGCTTGCCTTGGCCATGAGGGATGGGCGACGGATGGGAGGGCGGGGTTGCGGAGTGGCTGGAGCGACCATGGCCGGTTGCTGGCAGCGGGGGCCGAGGGAGTCGCCGACCCTTCCGGGTAGGGAGCGCCTGATTGGACCCATGTGGTGAAGTCGCTGATGACCTGATCCGCGAGGCGGGCGCGGCCGCTTTTGGGCGGCGGCATTTTGATGTCTGGGTGGTCGTGGCGGATGGCCTTGATGAGGAGGCTGGCTTCCGGATTTCCGGGGACCACGATGGGTCCGTCGATGCCGCCCTTGAGGAAGTCGGAGCGGTTATCGAGGCGGAGGCCGCCGCGCAGGCGTTCCGATTTTCCGCTGTGGCATTCGAAGCATTGGGACGAGAGGACCGGGCGGATCTGGTTTTCGAAGAATGTGAAATCGGGATCCTCCGCGGCTGAGGGGAGCGCGGCCACGGCAAGGGCAGCCATGGAGGCGAACCATGCTCGCATGGTGGCACGGGCTGGTCCGGCGTGCGGGATCGCTCGGGATTTCATTGGATGCATGGTACGGAGAACTGGGGACGGAAGCGACTGCCGCAATCGTGTGGAAGAGATACGGAGGCGGGCGGGTGAAATTCGCCGGGAAATGCTTTGCGGAACTACCCTTGGATTGGGGTAGTCACACGGCGGTCGATCCACTACATTCCCGGAGGATGAAGAAGAAATCGGGCGATCGGCCAGCGGCCAGGGTAGGTACGGGAGCAGTTGTGCTGCTGTCGGGTGGGAATCCGCAGATTGCCAAAGGGTACGGGGACGAGCCGGTGATGGCATGGCTGGCGGCGCTCAGTGGGTGGAAGGAAGCGACGGCGCGGCGGATTGACCGGATGATTGGCGAAGAAGTGCCCGGGGTTTGCCGGGCGGTGAAATGGAATTCGCCGCTGTACGGGGTGGAGAGTGGAAATTGGTTTCTGTCGCTGCATGTGTTTGCGAGGTCGGTGAAGATCACGTTTTTCCGTGGTCTGCAGCTTGATCCGATGCCGCCCGGCGGGACCGCGAAGAGTGGGGAGTCGCGCTGGGTCGATGTCGGCGAGGGAGCCATCGATGAGGAACAATTACGGTCGTGGATTGCGCAGTCGGCGAAGCTTCCTGGATTGAAGATGTGAAGTCAGGGAGCGCTCTGGAAGCGGAGTCGGAGCGATTCTCCGGTCGGGGGAGCGGGGACGTTGCAGGTGGCGCGCCATGAACCGGATGAGGCGTCCCAGTCCGTCTGCCAATGGGATTCCGTGGTGGTGCCGGCTGTGAGCGAGAAGCTGCGGGGCGACGGGAGGTCCGTGAAGCTGACGGGAATGTGGCCCAGACCGCCGTGCAGGGTGAGGTCGGCAGTGCCGTTGGCATCCGGTTCGATGCTCAGAGGAAACGATTGCCTGATGCGGCCGTGTCTGGTGGTGATGGCGAACGAATTGCCATCGGCTTCGCGGTGCACTGGCTGCCATGATCCCGCGGAGCCGGCGAGACTCGTACGGAAGTTTGTGTCTGGACCGTAGTAGTCGCTTGCCTTGCCTGGGAAGACCGCGAGTTCGAGAGTGGCTTCGACGAAGTCGCCGGGGAGCAAAGTGGAGACGTCTGGCGGCGGAGAGAGTTCGGCGATGGTGCGGTGATTACCCTTGCCCCATTCCGTGCCGAAGAAAGAAGCGTGGGGTCCGGCGGTTTGGCCATGGAGGCGGGCCTGCCACGACCGGATGATGAGGCCGCGGGTGGCGTCGGCGACCCCTTCGCGGAGGGCGCTGCTGTCGATGCCGTGGAGGGAGATCCAGGGAGATGGTCCGGTGAGGGGCAGGCCGATGCGGTCGTAGCGGTTGCTGGCGGTGGGCGTTTGCCATTCCGAGACGAGGCCGTGGCGGTTGCCGGTGGCGGCGAGGCGTGCGGGCGTTTCGTGGTAGTAGTCGGCACCCAGCTGAAAGAACGCGAGGCGTTTCCAGCGGATGGGCTGATGAATGTCGCAGCGGAGGTGGAAGAAGGCGCGGAAGTGGTCATTGCCGCGGGGGACCATGACGCGGATGGACGAAGTGATTTCGCGATGCGGGGAATGGGCGTGGTAGGTGGCGTCGGTGAGGCAGGGACCGGGGGCGCGGTATTCCGTGCGGGTTCGGTGCCATGGCTGGTACTGGCCGTCGGGATTGAGCCAGAGCATGAAGTCGCCGCCGCCGCAGTTGCCGGCCCACGACCATGGTTTGGGAGTTGGTTTTCCTGCGGGGGTGGCGGGCAGCGTCATGAGCGGGCGGATATCCGCGAGGAAGCAGCGGCGCTGGATGCGGTCGGGTTCGAGGCAGAGATTCTCGCCGAAGCTGCCGACGGCGATTTCTTCCCAGAGTTGGTTATGGCCCCAGCCGATCAGAGAGAGCTGGGCGTGGGAAGCTGCGCAGATTCCGCCGAGTCTGGCATGGATCATGGCGAGGGAGAAGCTTCGTTCGGAATGGGCCGGGACGCGGATCCATGTGAATCCGTGGAACCATTGACCGTCGTGCGGGAGTGCTCCCTTGTCCGGGCGGCGGTGCCAGTTTTTGGAGACCTGGATTGGCAGGCCGGTGGGTGTGCCATCGGGTTCGCAGACGACGGGAGTGAAGCCCGTGATGGATGGGTGGGGAGCCTTGCGGAAGATGATGCGGGCGACGGCTGGAACGCTGGCGTCGTTGCGGACCGAGAACTTCCAGCGGTCGATGCGGTCGAGGTGTTCGGCAGGATAGTAGGTACCGGCGGCATTCGACCACGGTTGGGAGGGGAGATCGATCCAGACCGCACCGAGGGCCGGGTCGTGACGTGTGGGAACCTCAG
>CAZSDE010000038.1:10591-14054 GCA_964605435.1 uncultured Akkermansia sp. | reverse complement strand
CCATGGCCACCATTCCCATCCCGGAAGACAGCCACCACGCCGCCGGCCTCGCCGCCACCGAAGCAGCCGCCGCTGCCGATTCCACGCTGGGTCAACTGCTCCTCTCATGGCACCACGAGGATGCCCTCCACATCGGCGGGCCTCCCCTCGCCTTCAGAGAATCCTCCGCCCGCCTCGGTGCCCTCCTCCTCTTCCGCGCCGCATGGTGCTTCCTCTTCCACGCCACCCCGACAGAGGATGTCATCGCTCTGCTCACCCCGCCATCCCCCCACACCTCGGCTTCCGACCTCTGGTCGGCCGACCTCTGCCTCCACTGGCTGCCCGATCTCGCCAGGCTCTGCCAGCATTCCCATCCGCCGGATGCGCTGCCCCTCGCCATCCAACTCGCCGCCGCCCGCTGGCCCCTCTCCGCAGCCGCTCTGCCCCCAGCCCCCACCACCGTCCCACCTCACCCGTCCGCATGGAAATCCCTGACTTCTCACGCCGGACTCCGCCAGCTCTTCACCGACCGCGCCCTCGCCGCTCAGTCCACCCAGCAACTCGCCCACCCGGAAATCGCCGCCACCGCAAGAGTTTCCCCAGGCAACGCCTGCCCGCACCTCACCGCCCTCCTTCCTCCCATCGACTCATGACTTCCGCCGCCGCCTCCGCCGCCCACCACCTTCAGCTCTCCATCCTCAATCCCATGAAGTCGGCCTTCGTGGGCAAGGACCTCATCATCGACCTCATGGGCATCGCCCTCGCCTCAGGCGAAAACCTCTTCCTCCTCGGCCCACCCGGCACCGCCAAATCTGCCCTCATCCATCACCTCTCACGCCAGCTGGGTGCCCGCTCGTTCGACTACCTCCTCACCCGCTTCACGGAACCAAGCGAACTCTTCGGGCCCTTCGATATCAGACGCCTCAGGGAAGGCGATCTCGTCACCAACACCAGCGGCATGCTCCCGGAAGCCGAACTCATCTTCCTCGACGAACTTCTCAACGCCAACAGCGCCATCCTCAACAGCCTCCTCACCATTCTCAACGAACACACGTTCCGCCGCGGCAGCGAATCCCATCCCATCCCCGCCCTCTTCATCGCCGCCGCCAGCAACCACCTCCCGGACGAGGAATCCCTCCGCGCCCTCTTCGACCGCTTCCTGCTCCGAGTTCAGTCGCTACCCACCCCGGATCACCAACTCGGCGCCGTCCTCGACGCCGGATGGCAAATGCTCGCCAGCCCGCCATCCACAGCACCAGCACCGTCCCAGACGGATACCGTCCGCCTCATCCAGTCAGCCATCCCCCACGTCTCCCTCCACCCAGCCCGCGAAACCTGCCTCACTCTCATCCAGAACCTCCGCACCGCCGGCATCAGAATCTCGGACCGCCGCGCCGTCCGCCTCCAGCGCGCCATCGCCGCCAGCGCTCTCCTCGCCGGCCGCACGGAAGCACGCCCCTCCGACCTCTGGATCATGGCCCACTCATGGGACCGCGAAGAACAAATCGAAACCGCCGCCGCCATCGTCGCGGCATGCCTCGGCACCCACGGACCGTCAGAACAAGACCACCCCCGCGCCTCCTCACTCCACGAACCAGACCCCGAAGGCCTCCGCCGCGAAATCGAAACCCTCACAGCCAGAATCAGAGAACCCTCCCCGGATCCCTCAGCGCCAGATACCCTCCGCACCCTCTCGGAACGCATCCAGTGGGTCCGCAACCCACTCCAGCGTTCCGCCCTCGAATCACTCTGCCAAGCCGCATGGCAGTCCCTCTCCGGAACGACACATCCAACTATCCCATGACGGTTCTCCGCCTCGCCAGCTGCCACCCGAACGCCCTCCTGCCCCACCGGAACCGACCCTTCTGGACCTGCTGCACCACTCCCACGGCCACATGGCTCCGCCTCCCAGCCGCGGACACTTCCCTCGCCGCCCAGATCCCGGCCACCGGCATCTTCTCGGAAAACGCCAACGGTTCCCTCACCCCGCAAGCACTCTCCCTCCCCTCGGAGCCACCCCCCGCAGGCCCATGGCTCCCCCTCACCGAACTCATCCCAATCACTCCCGCTACCTGCCTCCTGCCCGCCACCACGGAAAACAAACTTCCTTTCCTCGTGTCGCATGCCGGCCCCACCCCCCCAGCCACCGCCCTGCTCGCCACCGCATCGGACCTGCTGCACTGGGCCGCCTCAGCCTCGCGCTTCCGCATGCAATCCCTCACGTTCGCTGGTTCAACCCACCTGGCCTTCGTCCGCGGCACCCCCCTGCCCCCCATCAACGGAACCAGCTTCCACTTCGATGGCCCCCTCGCCATCCCCTCAGGTTACGCTCTCGCAGCACACCTCGACCCCTCATGGGTCGCCCGCACCATCCCGCTTCCCTCCAACGGCATCGCCCTCGTCTTCCCTCCCAGTGAAGCCGAAATCATCGGACCGGAAGCCTTCGTTCCCCTCTCCCTAGCCGCCCTCCGACGCTCGTTCCCCGCCACCCCAGCATGACCCCGGAAGCCATCAGCCTCTGGCTCACCCCTCCAGATCACTACCTCTGGCAGTGGGACGAAGACGGCCATGCCACCTGGCGCGATGGCTCCACCATCGCCGTCCGCGAGGAAATCGCCGCGCTGCTCTCCTTCCTCGCCCCCTCGGGCCTCCCGCCTCTCGGCTCCCTCCTCCTTCTCATCATGGCTTGCCAGGGCCGCGCCAGCCAAATCCACAGCGCCGCCCTCAACTGCGCCGCCCAGCACCCGGACTCCGGCCCAACCGCACCCATGGCCCGCATGATCACCACAGCATCCGTGATCCTCAATGCCATCAGCTCCCTCCCACCAGACCTCCGCTCCACCTCCACCGCACGATCCCGACTCGCCCTCTTCCTCTTCGGCGACGCCCTCGGGCTGCGCTCGCCGGACGACTCCTGCGCCATCGTAACCACCTTCCTCGCCGACCCACCGGCTCACACCCTCAGCCCCCTCCCTCACGCCGAACCCGCGGGCCTCCGGCTCCAACGCGACCTCCGCATCCTCGCCGCAGTCCAGCCTCTCGCCGCAGACCTCGCCAACCGACTCACCACCGGCATCGCCTCGCCAATCCTCAACCCCGCTCAACTGCCCGAACCGCCCCCAGAACCTCTCCTCCCCCAACTCGACCACCACCCCGACCCCACCCTGCGGGCCATCGCCACCGCCGCACGCCTCATCGTCGCCTTCACCTCCGTGCCTCTCCCTTCCGGCTCACAAGGACAACTACCCGTCGGCGGCATCTCCGGAATCACCCACCGGGGTCAACTCGACCGACTCCTGCTCAGCGAACTGGCCCACGACGACCTCACCCTCCTCGCCCGCCTCGCCACAGGAGAAGCCCTCTTCCTCGAACGCGAAGCCCCCCACACCCCCCCCCCCCCGCCCCCCCCCACTCTGATCGACTCCCGCCTCCCCCCATTGGGCCTCATCCCCCTCCTCTCGCCCGCAGCCCCCCCCAGCCTCCC